>NZ_MJWS01000032.1:0-2947 GCF_001762365.1 Campylobacter sp. BCW_6873 | reverse complement strand
ATCAAAAACCAAATTTTCCACCTAAAGCTCTTAAACTAAGCTTTAGTTTAAAATATCTTTAATCAGTTTTTGCAAATTCCTTTTTGTTTCTTCTTGTTCTTTTATGATAAAACATTTTGCTTTTGGCCAAAAATAACTTTTAGGATTTTCAAATTTTCCCCAACGCCAATCAAACCTAGGATGTAAAAGAACTATAGTAGGAATATCCATAGCTAAACTTAAATGCGCTATAGCACTATCAATACTAAGCATACAGTCAATATCATATAAATAATTTAGAGTATCATTCCAATTTTTTATAAGCTTGCTTCTATCTTCTATTACCTTAGGTAATTCTTCTTTTAATTGCATTTGAAAAGAAATGATTTCATAATCTAAGTCTTTTAATACATCAAATAAAAATTCAAATTTTACATTTCTTAATAAATCAGAATTTTCAGCATTAGGAGTAGCATAAAAAATACCAAGTTTTTTTCTTTGATTATGCGGTTTTTTCTGTGGCAATATAGGTGTTTTTAATCGTAAAATCTCATCAAGCTTAATATCAATAAAAAAAGGCAAAGAACAAATAGGAATAGCATAATCAAAATTTGTAGGTAGATTTTTTAAAACCTTTACATTTTTAAAAATATCATTATTTTGATTTAAAAATTTGATTTGATTTTTAAACATTTCATACATGGCACTTTGAGGAGCAAATAAAACCTTTGAAGCGATTTTGCAAAGTTTTTCTAAGCATCTTGCATACATTATAGTATCGCCAAAGCCTTGCTCGCAAAATACTAAAACTTCTTTATTTTTAAAAGCATCAACGCCAAATTTATTAAAAGCTTTTAGGCTTTCATTATAATGATAAGTAGAAAAAGTTTCATTATGAGCATAAAATAATCTGCTTTCATAATATTTCTTACCCTCTTCAAAATTATCATCCACTCCCATACGCATCAAAAGATAAGCCAAATCAAATTGATAGGTTGCATGAGAATCCAAACTAAGACATTTTTTATAAGCATGATAAGCTTCTTGATAGTTTGAGTTAAATTCTAAGACCTTAGCATAGTTTTGCCAAAACTGTGCATGGTGTTGATTGGCTTCTTGTAGTGATTGAAAAAGTTCTAAAGAATCAGATATTCTAAAAAGCTTAAAAAGTAAGTATGCTTTTTGGGGTAAAATTTGATGAGTTAAAAAATCTTCTATTTTAGAAATGGTAAGATTTTCTTTGGTTTTACTATGAAGCCTATCTTCGAGTTTGACTAAATTAAGATTGGTTTGTTCAGCAATGATTCCTTTTTGTAGTTTATCAATCAAATCTTGCATAAAATGACACAAGTGCTCATGTGCATTTAATGCCTTCGTAAAATCATGTTTAAAATAAATTTCTGCATAATTTTTCCATAGATTAAGATTATACATATCTTTAGAAAGTAATTCTTTGAAAATTTGTTCAGATTCTTCTAGTTTATTGCTCAGTTTATAAATAAAAGCCAATTCTAACTTAAGTTCATCCTCTAAATCATCTTTGCGAATTAAAAGTGTTTGTAATAAATTCAAGGCTTCATCAAATCTTAAATTTTCAATATAGCTTTTAGCAAGCATAAGACCATTAAAACTTGTAGGATTTAAAGAAAAAAGCTCTTGAGCATAATATAAAGCTTTTTGAAAAAGAGAAAGTTTATAAGAAGAAAGCGTAGCAAATTCTAAAGCAAATTTTGGACTTTCTTTTAAAAATTGCTCACTCAAGTTTAAACATTTTTCATAATTAGCATTAAAATAATAATAATGAATTTTATCAAACATATTTTTCCTTGATAGTTACATTAAAATCTAATATTATCTTATAAGTTGCATAAAAAGATAATTATATTTTTATAAAATTAAATAATAAAACAAAAATAAAAAAATAAATACAATAAAAACATCCATCCCAATAATTTTAAAATTATCAGGATGAAATTTTTAACAAGTAGGAGAGTAAACTAATTAAACTAAGGTATGATCTTTTATAAGATTACCAAAGGTAATTAAACTGAGCAAATCCTGTATGGGTATTGCCATCTTTATCAAACATTCCATTATAGTTTAAACTAAAATAGAAAGCTTCATTAACAGGAACGATAAAAGAAGTGCTTACAAATTTTTGTATTCTTGGTAAATCAAACTCATCACTTACTTTTATATTTCCAAATCTAGCCTCAGCTTCTACTTTAGGATTGATATTAAACTTAGCTCCAAGTTCTACTGAAGTTTTTAAATTAGGCAACCAATCTCTAAACCAAGTAAAGCTTGTTTTAGTAGAGAAAAGATTTAAATAGTTTGCATAGGTTCTTTCTCCATCCTTAACTGTTGCTTGTCCTATAGTGTCTTTCATAGAAAAAGCTTCAGTATAGCCTCCTTCATAAGCAAGACCTATTTCAGGGGAGAATATATCTTTATTAGAAATAAAATTCATACCTAAGGCTGTATTGACTCCATAAGCATAAGAATTAGGTTCAGCTTTAGCTTCATTATTTCCTATTTTTTTAGTTAAATCATTTTTAATCAAAGCAGCTTTACCTTGAGCTTTGATATAAACTTCTTGACCTTTTTCTGTAGTAAATAAGGTATTAAAGTATTTTAAACCTGCATAATAGGTTCTATTATTAATATCAAAATAAGTTGAACCCATTCTTGTATCTTCATAACCTGCATACACACCATATATTCCACTGTCTTTTAAAGTAGAATAACCTATAATGGTTCCTTTAGTGTGTCCTTTACTTTCTTCATTTAAAGAAAGTTCAACATTCTGTGAAGAAGTATAAGGAAGGATGAATAAAGAATGTTCTTTATTAGAACCATAGCTTCCATTATTTAAATCACTCTTTATATAATCACTTGCATCTGCATATAAATTACCCTTTTCAGACATAGCAATGCTTTGAGATTTACTTGAAGAAGCTAAAGCAAA
>NZ_MJWS01000031.1:0-1205 GCF_001762365.1 Campylobacter sp. BCW_6873 | reverse complement strand
GGTAAATTAGACACTGTGGTTGTAGGTGGAAGTGGTAAAGATAATGTAAAAGTAGAAAACATCACTGTAGATCAAAGCAATGTTAATCTTGATGAATTAGGCAATATAAACAATATCATCTCAGGTGTTAATCAAGGCAATATTGGCAATATAGGAACCAATGGAGGTGGAGAAATATCTTTAAGCTTTGATCCAATAACAGGAAAGCTTACTACAGATTTTAATCTTAATGCTTCCATATCAGGTGCAACCTTTAGATCTTTAATCTCTACTACTACAAGAAGATCTACCTTTATAGACAATGTTATGGGTAATTCTATGCAAACTTTTGCTTTAGCTTCTTCAAGTAAATCTCAAAGCATTGCTATGTCTGAAAAGGGTAATTTATATGCAGATGCAAGTGATTATATAAAGAGTGATTTAAATAATGGAAGCTATGGTTCTAATAAAGAACATTCTTTATTCATCCTTCCTTATACTTCTTCACAGAATGTTGAACTTTCTTTAAATGAAGAAAGTAAAGGACACACTAAAGGAACCATTATAGGTTATTCTACTTTAAAAGACAGTGGAATATATGGTGTGTATGCAGGTTATGAAGATACAAGAATGGGTTCAACTTATTTTGATATTAATAATAGAACCTATTATGCAGGTTTAAAATACTTTAATACCTTATTTACTACAGAAAAAGGTCAAGAAGTTTATATCAAAGCTCAAGGTAAAGCTGCTTTGATTAAAAATGATTTAACTAAAAAAATAGGAAATAATGAAGCTAAAGCTGAACCTAATTCTTATGCTTATGGAGTCAATACAGCCTTAGGTATGAATTTTATTTCTAATAAAGATATATTCTCCCCTGAAATAGGTCTTGCTTATGAAGGAGGCTATACTGAAGCTTTTTCTATGAAAGACACTATAGGACAAGCAACAGTTAAGGATGGAGAAAGAACCTATGCAAACTATTTAAATCTTTTCTCTACTAAAACAAGCTTTACTTGGTTTAGAGATTGGTTGCCTAATTTAAAAACTTCAGTAGAACTTGGAGCTAAGTTTAATATCAATCCTAAAGTAGAAGCTGAGGCTAGATTTGGAAATATAAAAGTAAGTGATGAGTTTGATTTACCAAGAATACAAAAATTTGTAAGCACTTCTTTTATCGTTCCTGTTAATGAAGCTTTCTATTTTAGTTTAAACTATAATGG
>NZ_MJWS01000030.1:0-1569 GCF_001762365.1 Campylobacter sp. BCW_6873 | reverse complement strand
AATACTAAAGCTAGTTCAGCAAGTGTTTATGCTCCTCAAGCTAGGATTAATACGACTGTAAGTGGTTCAGAAACTAACACAATCAACATTTCTGATTCAGGTCCGCATACCATAATAATTCAATCAGGTGGAACTCTAGGTAATATAGGTAATAACAATAAAATCATCTATGCCCATGCTAGTGGTAACAACACTCTTACTCTTACTAATCTTACCAATAAAGGAACTATTAACGGTAAGGTAGCTGTAGAACATGATCAAGGTTTTGCAGGAACCATCACTGTTAACACCTTTGAAAATACAGGTCAAGTTAATGGTCAAATTTATATGGGAATTTGGGGAGGTCAGGGAACTCTCACTGTGGAACAGTTTAATAACAGCGGAACTATAGCTTCAAGCGATAAAGGAGTTTTTTTCCAAGGCCTTGCTAATAATAAATCCACGATTAATAATTTTAACAACACTGGAGTTATAACAACTTCAACAAATAAAGAAGCTGTTCAGTTTAATTATACCGATGTTAAAACCATTACCAATAATGGAAACATTAAAAGCGAAGGACATAGAGGTATAAGCATAAATAATTCAAGTGTACAAACTCTTAATAATAGTGGCACTATTCAAACCAGCAATCAAGATGTAAAAAACTGGGATACACAAGCAATATATATTGGCAATTCTACAATCCAAACATTTATCAATAGCAAAAACGGAATCTTAAAAGGTGATGGAAGAAAAGATCCAGGAGGACCTAATGGGGCTGCATTTGCGAGCTCTGGGGTTAATCTTCAAGCTTCTACTATAAAAAATTTTGATAACTCAGGCATTCTTTCGGGAAGAGTAGGTATAAATATATCAAGTACTACTATAGATAATTTTAAAAACACTGGTACTATAGAAGGAACATCTGGAGCCAAACAATTATCAGGAGCAGTATTCATTCAAAGTTGGGGAACTTCAAGCTCCACTATTAAAAATTTTGAAAACACAGGCCTAATCAAAAATCAAAACGCTAATGCTATCTTCATAGGTGATGGCAACAAGATAGAAACCCTTACAAATAAAGGAACTATAGAAGCAGGCAACAATGGTATAACTTTTTATGCATTTGATACAAATAAAAAGCCCGTTAATATTGGTAAAATCACTATAGAAAGTGGTGGTGTTATTAAAGCAGGCAATGATGCAATCCATATAGATGGAAGTAAAAATGGTATTGAGGGTGAAGGCATTGAAGTTAAAGCAGGGGGTAGATTAGAAGGTGGTAATGCAGGTATTTATATAGGTGGCGGTAAGCAAGTAAATACTAGCATCAATGTATCTGGAACTATCCAAGGTGGTAATGGGGGTATTATAAATACTGGAACCATTGGACAAAAAGATACAGAAGTTCAAACTCACGGTATCACTATTGAAAATGAAGGTCTTATTGCTTCTGCAAAAGGAAGTGGTATTTTAAATACTGACAATGGAATTATTTATGGTAATATTTTCAATAAAAGTAATAATAATTTAAGTTTAAAAAATGATTCTGATGCGACTATTACAAGTGGTATTAAAAATGAAGGT
>NZ_MJWS01000029.1:0-1124 GCF_001762365.1 Campylobacter sp. BCW_6873 | reverse complement strand
ATATAAATTACCCTTTTCAGACATAGCAATGCTTTGAGATTTACTTGAAGAAGCTAAAGCAAAAGTTTGCATAGAATTACCCATAACATTGTCTATAAAGGTAGATCTTCTTGTAGTAGTAGAGATTAAAGATCTAAAGGTTGCACCTGATATGGAAGCATTAAGATTAAAATCTGTAGTAAGCTTTCCTGTTATTGGATCAAAGCTTAAAGATATTTCTCCACCTCCATTGGTTCCTATATTGCCAATATTGCCTTGATTAACACCTGAGATGATATTGTTTATATTGCCTAATTCATCAAGATTAACATTGCTTTGATCTACAGTGATGTTTTCTACTTTTACATTATCTTTACCACTTCCACCTACAACCACAGTGTCTAATTTACCCGTATCTTTATCTGTAGTAACAAGCCAATCTTCTATGACTATGCTACCAGATCCGCTGTTAGTTAAATGATTGCCACTATTATCTTTATCTATGGTTCCTTGGTTATTAACAAAGATGGTTCCACCACCTTCATTTTTAATACCACTTGTAATAGTCGCATCAGAATCATTTTTTAAACTTAAATTATTATTACTTTTATTGAAAATATTACCATAAATAATTCCATTGTCAGTATTTAAAATACCACTTCCTTTTGCAGAAGCAATAAGACCTTCATTTTCAATAGTGATACCGTGAGTTTGAACTTCTGTATCTTTTTGTCCAATGGTTCCAGTATTTATAATACCCCCATTACCACCTTGGATAGTTCCAGATACATTGATGCTAGTATTTACTTGCTTACCGCCACCTATATAAATACCTGCATTACCACCTTCTAATCTACCCCCTGCTTTAACTTCAATGCCTTCACCCTCAATACCATTTTTACTTCCATCTATATGGATTGCATCATTGCCTGCTTTAATAACACCACCACTTTCTATAGTGATTTTACCAATATTAACGGGCTTTTTATTTGTATCAAATGCATAAAAAGTTATACCATTGTTGCCTGCTTCTATAGTTCCTTTATTTGTAAGGGTTTCTATCTTGTTGCCATCACCTATGAAGATAGCATTAGCGTTTTGATTTTTGATTAGGCCTGTGTTTTCAAAATTTTTAATAGTGGAGC
>NZ_MJWS01000028.1:0-1939 GCF_001762365.1 Campylobacter sp. BCW_6873 | reverse complement strand
CCATTATAGTTTAAACTAAAATAGAAAGCTTCATTAACAGGAACGATAAAAGAAGTGCTTACAAATTTTTGTATTCTTGGTAAATCAAACTCATCACTTACTTTTATATTTCCAAATCTAGCCTCAGCTTCTACTTTAGGATTGATATTAAACTTAGCTCCAAGTTCTACTGAAGTTTTTAAATTAGGCAACCAATCTCTAAACCAAGTAAAGCTTGTTTTAGTAGAGAAAAGATTTAAATAGTTTGCATAGGTTCTTTCTCCATCCTTAACTGTTGCTTGTCCTATAGTGTCTTTCATAGAAAAAGCTTCAGTATAGCCTCCTTCATAAGCAAGACCTATTTCAGGGGAGAATATATCTTTATTAGAAATAAAATTCATACCTAAGGCTGTATTGACTCCATAAGCATAAGAATTAGGTTCAGCTTTAGCTTCATTATTTCCTATTTTTTTAGTTAAATCATTTTTAATCAAAGCAGCTTTACCTTGAGCTTTGATATAAACTTCTTGACCTTTTTCTGTAGTAAATAAGGTATTAAAGTATTTTAAACCTGCATAATAGGTTCTATTATTAATATCAAAATAAGTTGAACCCATTCTTGTATCTTCATAACCTGCATACACACCATATATTCCACTGTCTTTTAAAGTAGAATAACCTATAATGGTTCCTTTAGTGTGTCCTTTACTTTCTTCATTTAAAGAAAGTTCAACATTCTGTGAAGAAGTATAAGGAAGGATGAATAAAGAATGTTCTTTATTAGAACCATAGCTTCCATTATTTAAATCACTCTTTATATAATCACTTGCATCTGCATATAAATTACCCTTTTCAGACATAGCAATGCTTTGAGATTTACTTGAAGAAGCTAAAGCAAAGCTTTGCATAGAATTACCCATAACATTGTCTATAAAGGTTGATCTTCTTGAAGTAGTAGAGATTAAAGATCTAAAGGTTGCACCTGATATGGAAGCACTAAGATCAAACCTTTTATGAATTTTTCCTGTTGAAGGATCATAGATTAAATCAATTTCCCCGCTACCATTGGTTCCTATATTGCCAATATTATCTGGTTTTACCCCTGAGATGATATTGTTTATATCTTCTATTCCATCTAGATCAGCATTGCCTTGATCAACGGTTATACTATCTACTTTTACATTATCCGTATTGTTTCCACCTACAACCACAGTGTCTAATTTACCTGTATCTTTATCTGTAGAAACAACCCAATCTTCTATGATTATGCTACCATTACCATTATTGGTTACATGATTGCCGTTATCACCTTTATTTATGGTTCCTTGGTTATTAACAAAGATGGTTCCACTACCTTCATTTTTAATACCACTTGTAATAGTCGCATCAGAATCATTTTTTAAACTTAAATTATTATTACTTTTATTGAAAATATTACCATAAATAATTCCATTGTCAGTATTTAAAATACCACTTCCTTTTGCAGAAGCAATAAGACCTTCATTTTCAATAGTGATACCGTGAGTTTGAACTTCTGTATCTTTTTGTCCAATGGTTCCAGTATTTATAATACCCCCATTACCACCTTGGATAGTTCCAGATACATTGATGCTAGTATTTACTTGCTTACCGCCACCTATATAAATACCTGCATTACCACCTTCTAATCTACCCCCTGCTTTAACTTCAATGCCTTCACCCTCAATACCATTTTTACTTCCATCTATATGGATTGCATCATTGCCTGCTTTAATAACACCACCACTTTCTATAGTGATTTTACCAATATTAACGGGCTTTTTATTTGTATCAAATGCATAAAAAGTTATACCATTGTTGCCTGCTTCTATAGTTCCTTTATTTGTAAGGGTTTCTATCTTGTTGCCATCACCTATGAAGATAGCATTAGCGTTTTGATTTTTGATTAGGCCTGTGTTTTCAAAATTTTTAATAGTGGAGC
>NZ_MJWS01000027.1:0-149719 GCF_001762365.1 Campylobacter sp. BCW_6873 | reverse complement strand
ATCAACGAAAACATCCTTGCTACTAAAAAAGGTTTAGAACAAGACAATCAAGCTGTTAAAGAATCAGTTCAAACCGTATCAGTTGTAGAAGGTGGTAATTTAACAGCAAGAATTACTGCTAATCCAAGAAACCCACAACTTATTGAACTTAAAAATGTTCTAAATAAACTTCTTGATGTTTTACAAGCTAGAGTAGGTTCTGATATGAATGTTATTCATAAAATATTTGAAGAATACAAAAGCTTAGATTTTAGAAATAAAATCTCTAATGCTTCAGGAAGTGTTGAATTAACTACTAATGCTTTAGGCGATGAAATAGTTAAAATGCTAAAACAAAGTTCAGACTTTGCTAATGCTTTAGCTAATGAAAGTGGAAAATTACAAACTGCTGTTCAAAGCTTAACCACTTCTTCAAATTCTCAAGCTCAATCTTTAGAAGAAACTGCAGCAGCTTTAGAAGAGATCACTTCTTCTATGCAAAATGTTTCAGTTAAAACTAGTGATGTTATCACTCAATCTGAAGAGATTAAAAATGTTACAGGTATCATAGGTGATATTGCAGATCAAATTAATCTTCTAGCTTTAAATGCAGCTATTGAAGCTGCACGTGCTGGAGAACATGGTAGAGGCTTTGCTGTTGTGGCTGATGAAGTTAGAAAACTAGCTGAGAGAACTCAAAAGTCTTTATCTGAAATAGAAGCTAATACTAATTTACTTGTTCAATCTATCAATGATATGGCAGAAAGTATTAAAGAACAAACTGCAGGTATTACTCAAATCAATGATAGCGTAGCACAAATTGATCAAACTACTAAAGATAATGTTGAAATTGCTAATGAATCAGCTATTATTTCTAGTACAGTAAGTGATATAGCTAATAATATCTTAGAAGATGTTAAGAAGAAGAGGTTTTAACCTTAGATAACTAGCTAAAAAGCTAGTTATCTCTATAAAATAATATATGTTTAATTCTTTAAGATTTAATGAAATGTGATATAGACAAATTCTAATTATTAATATTAAGTATTTTCTAAATCAAATACATTTTAGAGTGTGATAAAATTCAGGGTTATCAAAACTTGGAGGAAAAGGAACACTGGCTCTAAATTCTTTATAAGTATTACCCGGAAGTTTGTCTATAATTTCTATAGTGTAAGAAACACTTGTATTTTGCATTTTGGCATTGCGAATATTTTTATCATTGAAAATTTCTCCCCCTACTTTTTTTTGGTTTAATATGCTAAGTATCAAATAGCATTTTCTGATTTCAAATTTAGTAAGATTTTGAACCTTTCCGCTCACGATAACACTTTCATGTCTTAGATCTCTTGTATAGGTTAGTTTGCTAAGATCGGCTTGAGTGGTGAATTGATTGATTGTTAGAAAAATAGAATATATCAAAAGTGCGGTAAAAATAGTAGCTATGGTATAAGAAATTAAAGCCATTTCTTTCTGTTTGACTTTTAGAAAGATTAAAATACAAATCAAGGCAAAGCAAATAAGTAAAATGATAAAAGCTATAATATGGAAAATCGTAAAATGCATTAAAAACACTCCGAAACTAAGCGTATGGTATAGTTATTTTCATAGTTAAAATTTTCAAAAGCAATTCTTTGAACTTGGGTTGCGTTTTTCTTTAGATCTTTAATTTCTCTACTTTTTTGTCTAAAAGGGATAAATTTCTTTTTATATTCTTCTATGATATTATCATTAGGTATTTTATCCGCAAAAATTTTAGCTGTAATTTTACATTCTTTAAAATTATTTTTTGAATTATTTGTAATGTTAAAATCAACAATTAAATCATTTGAGCTTTGTATTATTTTTTGATCCGTAATAGCGGTTTTTCGAGTTCTTACTTCATTGTCTATTAGTTTATACCCATAGATATAAACTAAAAAACAAATAATAATATCAAATGCAATAATAAAAAGTGCTGCTATAGGTCTATGGCGTAAAAATACACAAAGAAGTAAAACACAAGTGAAGAGAAAAAAAACTAATAAAATCAGCATATAATCCACTAAATATAAATGAGTAGTGTAAAAAAGCACGATTTCTCTTAGTTTTTCCACTTGCGTATCCTTTTAGTTCATGTTGGCAGAACTTTGCTTTTTAGTATCTTTGGTATCAACCCAAATGTTTGGTACTGCTCCACCTGGAGTTAAGAAAATTTTAGCATCTTGATTGACTTTTAAAGCTTCATTAAATTCTTTTTGAGTTTCAATTTGCTTTAAATTTAGTAAAGGAGTGTTTAAGCTGTTTGCGATTTCTTTATTAGAATAAGCTTGTGCATCTGCTTCTATTTTAACAGCCATAGCTTTACCTTTAGCACTAATTATGGTTGCGTTTGCTTCCCCTTCAGCTAAGGCGGCTTTTTTTAAGGCTTCTTGATTAGCTCTTTCTACTTCATACTTAGTTCTTTCAGCTTCTTGTTTTGCAATTTGTACGCGTTCGATTTGCTCTTTTACTTTTGAAGGTAAAATAATTTCTCTAAGTTGTACAGCACGAAGTTCTACAGGTTCATTTGGTTGAGCTTCTATAGTTTTTCTTATGCCTTCTTCTATTTGAGCGGCTATTGTATTACGATTAGTAGGAAGTTCCTCGGCTGTATATTTTCCTACAACACTTCGCACTACATCACGAACAACTGGATCGATAATTTTATTTTCCCAATTTAAGCTCCAAGTAGCTATGGTTTGAGGAACTTGCAAAGGATTTAAACGGTATTGCACTGTAACATCAATAGATACAGGCAATCCACGAGAGTCAAGTACAGAAATACTATTTTTATTAATAACACCTGAACCTGAAGATAAATTTTCATTACTTCCCTCTATAGAAGCATAGTTGATTTGTCTTACTCTAGTATCGATTATGGTTATTTTTTGTACAAAAGGCAAGAAAAAGTGAAGTCCTGGTTCTAATGGATTTGGGTCATATTTACCTGTTGTTGATTTAATACCCATTTCTCCAGAATTTATTACCATAAAAGGTTTTGCAACGATTAAAAATAAGATAATAATAATCACCCCATAAATAAGCGGAGAAAATTTTCCAAAACCTTTAAAATTAAATTCTGGTGCTTTGAAATTGAAATTTTGACGGTTGTTTCCGTTATTATTAGAATTTCCATTTTTTTTATTGAAATAATCATTCAAATCAGCTGGCATTTATTTCCTTTTTTAAATATAAGTTAGCATAGATGCGTATTTTTGATTGCGTCCATAAACTACATCAAAATAAGCATCTTGAAGTTTTTTAGTTACAGATCCTCTTAAACCATTTCCTATTATTCTTGCATCAATATTGTTAATAGGTGTGATTTCAGCGGCTGTTCCGGTAAAAAATGCTTCATCAGCAGTATAAACTTCATCTCTTGAAATTCTTTGGCGAAGCACAGTGACACCAAGATCATGAGCGATTTTAAGCACTGTATCTTGAGTAATGCTTTTTAAAGAAAAATCATTTGGAGGTGTGATTAAAACCCCATCTTTTACAATAAAGAAACATTCTCCTGTTCCTTCTGCGATAAAACCTTCTTCATCAAGCATTAAAGCTTCTTCATAACCTGCTTCAATAGCTTCAAATTTTGCAATTTGAGAGTTAAGGTAATTCGCGCTTGCTTTAGCTTTTCCCATGCATGATTTAACACTATTTCTTGCAAAAGACGAAATTTTTACTTTTATGCCTTTTTCTAAGCCTTCTTCTCCAAGGTAAGCGCCCCATTCCCAAGCTGCAATTCCAACTCTTACAGGAGCTTTTATATGATAAAGTCCCATAACTCCATCGCCTAAAAAAATCAAAGGGCGGATATAGACATTGCTTTTAAAATTGTTTGCTTTTAAGAGTTCAATTTGTGCATTTTCAAGCTCTTTTTGAGAAAAAGGACAATTTAAAAGAGTAATTTTTGCAGACTCTAAAAGTCTTTTGGTGTGATCTTCAAGTCTGAAAATTGCTAAGCCTTTATCTGTTTTATAGGCTCTAGTTCCTTCAAAAACAGCATTGCCATAATGTAAAGAATGGGTTAAAAAGTGTAAAGTTGCATCTTTAAAATCAACTAATTTTCCATCCATCCAAATTTTATCTGCTGAGATCATTTTTTACCTTTTATAGTTGTTTATTTCTTAAAAAATATTATTTTAAGAATAAATCGGGATTTTATCAAAAATATACTAACAATAAGCTTTTATTAAATTAAGGTTTTTTGTTAAAAAAAATATTAGGTATTTTTTGAAATAATTATAAAAAATTATCGTTAAAAAGGAGAAATATGCCATTAGTAAATATTAAATTAGCAAAGCCGTCTTTAAGCAAGGAACAAAAAGCGGAGCTTATAGCTGATATTACCAAACTTTTAAGCACGAAATATAATAAAAGTAAAGAAAGAGTTGTGGTGGTTTTAGAAGATGTAGAAAATTATGACATAGGCTTTGGTGGAGAAAGCGTTGAAGCTATCAAAGCAAAGGCAAGTAAATGAGTTTAAACATAGGAGATAAAGCACCTCAGTTTGAGCTTTTAAATCAAGATGGGGTAAAAATAGCATTAAAAGATTTTATTGGCAAAAAGGTGATTTTGTATTTTTATCCAAAAGATAATACTCCAGGTTGCACTACAGAGGCTTGTGATTTTAGTGCAAATCATGATAAATTTGGTGGTAAAAATGCAGTGATTATCGGTATTAGTCCTGATAGCGTGGCAAGTCATGAAAAATTTATCTCTAAATTTGATTTAAAGCATATTTTACTTAGTGATAGTGAAAAAGAAGTTGCTAAAGCTTATGGAGCTTGGGGGATTAAGAAAAATTACGGAAAAGAATACGAAGGTCTTATCCGATCTACTTTTGTTATCGATGAAACAGGTAAGATTGCTCAAATTTATAGTAATGTTCGTGTAAAAGATCATGCTTTAAAAGTACTTGAAAGTCTTTAATGTTAGTGCATATTTGTTGTAGTGTGGATAGTCATTATTTTATTGAAGAACTTAGAAAGACTTATCCTGATGAAAAAATCATAGGGTATTTTTATGATCCAAATATTCATCCTTTAAGCGAATACGAACTAAGATTTTTAGATGTAAAAAGATCTTGTGATAAACTTGGTATTAAGTTATATAAGGGCGAGTATGAGTATGAAAAATGGCTTAATGCTGTGCGTGGTTATGAAAATGAGCCTGAAAAAGGTGCAAGGTGTGAAATTTGTTTTGATGTAAGAATGGGATCTAGTGTTAAATTTGCTGCTAAAATAGGAGAAAAAAAGCTTACTACTACGCTTTTAACCAGCCCTAAAAAAGATTTAGAACAGTTAAAAAATGCTTTACAAAAAGAATGTGAGCCTTATGGAGTAGAGTTTTTAGCCCCTGATTTTCGTAAAAATGGCGGCACTCAAAGGCAGTTTGCTTTAGCAAAAAAAGAAATGCTTTATCATCAAAACTATTGTGGTTGTATTTATGGGCTTAAAAAACAAAAACAAGATAAGAATTTCATTGATGAGTTAATGTCTCCTGTAAATAAGCAAATTTTACCTGCAAGTATAGAAGCAAGAATAGCTCTTTATAAAAAAGTAGTTTTATGGGAAAAAAAAGGTATAAAATTTGAAATTTTAAGAGAGAAATTTTTAAATTATCGTCTTTTAAGTGCTTTAATAAAATTAGATAAAAAGCCTGTTAAATCTCATATTTTATTTTATTCGCATTTTAAAAACGCTTATACAAGATTTTCTTTGGATGAGGAAAATTTAAAACAAAATTTAAAAGAAGGCTTTTATAGAAGCACTAAAGATGAAATGGTTTTTGTTGAATTTTGGCGTTTTAATGCATTTTTTAAAAACAAATGGAAAAATTTTGAAGATTTTTTAAAAAGACCTTTGAGTGTGCAAGCAGAAATTAAATGGCGTAATAAATTGTTTGGAACTTATAATCTTAGCCCTATTATCATCCTTGAAAATATTTTACCTTCAAGATATGAAGTGATAGCAAAAAGTGAAATTTATCATGATAATCAAGAGGTGCTTGTAGAAATTTAAGAAATTTATTAAGAAAAACTTTTTTTGTTAATGTAATTTTTAATGATTTTTTTATATAATAAAATTTTTAATTGTTTTCAAGGTTAATTTAATAATGATAGATGTAATGCAAATTCAAGAAATCTTACCACACCGTTATCCTTTTTTACTAGTAGATAAAATTACAGAATTAAAAGTTAAAGAAGTGGTTCGAGGATATAAAAACATTAGTATAAGTGACCATGTTTTTATGGGACATTTTCCAGAACATCCTATTTATCCTGGAGTTTTGATTTTAGAAGGTATGGCTCAAACAGGCGGAGTTTTAGCTTTTGAAAGTATGGAAGATAAAGTGGATCCAAAAAGTAAAGTAGTTTATTTCACAGGCATAGATGGAGCAAAATTTAGAAATCCTGTGCGTCCTGGAGATAGGCTTGATTATGAAATGAGCGTGGTTAAAAATCGTGGCAATATGTGGATTTTTAAAGGGCAAGCTTTTGTAGATGGAAATTTAGTTGCAGAGGCCGAGCTTAAAGCTATGATAGTGGATAAATAATGAAAAAAATTCATCCAAGTGCGGTGATTGAAGAGGGTGCACAACTTGGTGACGATGTTGTAATAGAAGCTTATGCTTATGTAGGTAAAGATGCTAAAATAGGTAATGATGTTGTCATCAAACAAGGTGCTCGAATTCTTTCAGATACAACTATAGGCGATCATTCTCGTGTATTTTCTTATGCTATAGTAGGCGATATTCCTCAGGACATATCTTATAAAGAAGAGCAAAAAAGCGGTGTTGTTATAGGAAAAAATGCAACTATTAGAGAATTTGCAACGATAAATTCAGGTACAGCTAAAGGAGATGGTTTTACTCGTATAGGCGATAATGCTTTTATTATGGCTTATTGTCATATTGCTCATGATTGTCTTTTAGGTAATAATATTATTTTAGCTAATAATGCAACTTTAGCAGGACATGTAGAGCTTGGAGATTTTACGGTTGTAGGCGGGCTTACACCTATTCATCAATTTGTCAAAGTAGGCGAGGGTTGTATGATAGCAGGAGCAAGTGCACTTTCTCAGGATATAGTACCGTTTTGTTTAGCAGAAGGAAATCGTGCAAGTATTAGAAGTTTAAATTTAGTAGGTATTCGTCGTCGTTTTGATAAAGATGAAGTAGATAGACTTAGCAGAGCTTTTAAAACTTTATTTAGGCAAGGAGATTTAAAAGAAAATGCTAAAAATTTGCTTGAAAATCAAGAAAGTGAAAATGTTAAAAAAATGTGCCATTTTATATTAGAAACAAAGCGCGGAATTCCTGTCTATAGGGGTAAAAATAATGCCTAGAAAATGTAGTTTTTGCAATGAAGTGGAGAATCCACAAAGAAGAATTTTAGCAAATGAAAATGATGATGCTTTTATTTGTGAATATTGCGTTGAAGGTGCTTATAGTATTATTTATGGAGAAGAAAAAGAATTTAAAGAACCTAAACAAAGCCATAATACAGAATTTAAAGATATCACTCCAAAAGAATTAAAAGCTTATTTAGATCGTTATGTCATAGGGCAAGATAGAGCTAAAAAAGTTTTTAGTGTTGGAGTATACAATCATTATAAAAGACTTTTTAAAGCCGAACTTCAAGATGATGATACAGAGCTTTTTAAGTCAAATATTTTACTTGTTGGGCCAACAGGAAGTGGAAAAACTTTATTGGCACAAACTTTAGCTAAATTTTTAGATGTACCTATAGCAATTTGTGATGCAACTTCTTTAACTGAAGCAGGATATGTAGGTGAGGATGTGGAAAATATTTTAACACGTCTTTTACAAGCTGCAGATGGAGATGTGCAAAGAGCTCAAAAAGGTATAGTTTTTATTGATGAGATTGATAAAATTGCTAGAATGAGTGAAAATCGTTCTATTACTCGTGATGTAAGTGGAGAGGGTGTGCAACAAGCTTTACTTAAGATTATCGAAGGAAGTTTGGTAAATATTCCACCAAAAGGGGGAAGAAAACATCCAAATCAAGAGTTTATACAAATTGACACTTCAAATATTTTATTTGTTTGTGGTGGAGCTTTTGATGGTTTGGAAACTATTTTAAAAAGAAAACTTGGCGATAAAGTTGTGGGCTTTTTTGATGATGCAAAAGAAGAAAATAAAGCTTTACTTGAGAAAATTGAACCTGATGATTTGGTGCATTTTGGTTTGATTCCTGAGCTTATAGGTCGTTTGCATGTGATTGCATCTTTAAATGAGCTTAATGAAGAGGATATGGTAAGAATTTTAACTGAGCCTAAAAATGCCATTATTAAACAATATCAAAAGCTTTTTGCTATTGATGGGGTAAATTTAAAATTTGAAGAAGATGCTCTAAGAGCTATCGCACAACTTGCATTGGAGAGAAAAACAGGGGCTAGGGGACTTAGAAGTATTATAGAAGAAATGATGGTAGATTTAATGTTTGAGTTACCAGAGTATAAAAATTATGATATTGTAATAACTAAAGAAGTTGTTAAAGACAATGCAAAGGCATTATTAATAAAAAGAAAAATAAGTTAAAAAGGATAGAAATGATATTAGATCAACTTATAGGATTTTTTTCTAGTGATATGGGGATTGATTTAGGAACAGCTAATACACTAGTTTTGGTAAAAGATAAGGGTATAGTGATAAATGAGCCTTCTGTTGTGGCAGTTGAAAGAGAAAGGTATGGTTCCAAAGCAAAAATTTTAGCCGTAGGTAAAGAAGCTAAAGATATGGTGGGAAAAACTCCAGGCAATATCGAAGCTATTCGTCCTATGAAAGATGGCGTGATTGCAGATTTTGATATGACTGAAAAAATGATCCGCTATTTTATAGAAAAAACACACCGTAGAAAAAGTTTTTTACGCCCTAGAATTATCATTTCTGTTCCTTATGGTTTAACTCAAGTAGAAAGAAAAGCGGTAAGAGAAAGTGCTTTAAGCGCAGGTGCAAGAGAGGTATTTTTGATTGAAGAGCCTATGGCAGCAGCTATTGGTGCAAGTTTACCTATACAAGAGCCTAAAGGAAATTTGGTAGTAGATATAGGGGGCGGAACTACTGAAATTGGAGTGATTTCTTTGGGTGGACTTGTGATTTCAAAGTCTATTCGTACGGCTGGAGATAAGCTTGATATGAGTATAGTTAATTATGTAAAAGAAAAATACAATCTTATCATAGGTGAAAGAACAGGCGAAGAGATCAAAATCACTATAGGTTCAGCAATACAACTTCCAAAAGAGCTTTCTATGGTGGTAAAAGGACGCGATCAAGTAAGTGGACTTTTAAGTCGTATTGAACTTACAAGCGAAGATGTAAGAGAAGCGATGCGTGAGTATTTAAAAGAAATTGCTGATGCTTTAAAAATGGTTCTTGAAATGATGCCGCCTGATTTAGCAAGTGATATAGTAGAAAATGGTGTAGTTTTAACAGGTGGCGGAGCATTGATTCGTGGTCTTGATAAATACTTAAGTGAAATTGTACGTTTGCCAGTTTATATCGCAGATGAACCGCTTTTAGCTGTAGCAAAAGGAACAGGTAAAGCTTTAGAGGAAATTTCATTATTGCAACAATTAACCAATGAAGAATAAGATTTTTTATGTTCTTGTCTTAGCCTTTTTGGTTTTTATATCTTTTTATTATGGAGGACTTATTAAGCAAAATGTTCTCCGTGTTAATGATTTTGTTATAGGTAATTTTTATAATATTAAAGATTATTTGGGAGAAAAAATTTCAGAACACTTTAATCAAGCAAATCAAATTCAGCAACTAAAAGCTAGAAATAAAGAATTAGAAGATATTGCTGTAAAGGTAACTAGTTTTGCAAATCAATTAAATCGTATTTTAGAGGATCAAAATTCTACAAAATATTTA
Organism: Campylobacter sp. BCW_6873; assembly: GCF_001762365.1. Taxonomy (NCBI): domain Bacteria; kingdom Pseudomonadati; phylum Campylobacterota; class Epsilonproteobacteria; order Campylobacterales; family Campylobacteraceae; genus Campylobacter; species Campylobacter sp. BCW_6873. The sequence continues at coordinate 139,819 of NZ_MJWS01000027.1, read as the reverse complement.
CCTCAAGTTTCTTTAACTAGAGTTATTTCTTATGTTCAATTGAATGATTATAAAAAATTATGGTTAGATTGGAGCAAAATTCCCGTTGGTAAAAACCGTGGTTTGATATATCAAGGATATACTGCAGGTATAGCTATTAATAAAAATGGTAGAGCAATGGCTCTTTTACAAGGTGATGATCAGTGTGTTTTTTCTGTTTATATAGGAAAATCCAAAGCTCCAGGTTTAATCCAGGGTGAAGATGGCAGGATTGTGGTTAAATTTATTCCAAAGTGGGCGAAAATTAATGTCGGAGATGAAATTTTAACAAGTGGACTTGATAATATTTTCTTTTCAGATATACCTGTCGGTATTGTGAATAGAGTTAATGATGAAGATATGTATCAAAGTGTAGAAGTAAAGCCTTATGTTAAGATTAGTATTCCTGCTTATTTATATGTAGTTGATAATTTATAAGTCAAGGATTAGACTTTTTAAAAATTTTCTATATTTTTGCTAATTATTATAACTTTGTTTAATGCTAAAAATTTTGTTAAATTATCAAATAAATGTTTATAATTGAATGAGAATTTTATAAAAAATCTTAAATTTCTTTATGTATTATTTCCTAGATTAAAAGCAGAGTGTTTATTTTTTAAAATTATATCGATAATTTCAAAGTTTATAAAACTAATTTTTGTTATAATCAGCCCAAATTTATGCTCTTAGGAAAATTTATGCCAAAACGAACAGATATTAAAAGCATTTTACTTATAGGAAGTGGTCCTATTGTGATAGGACAAGCTTGTGAATTTGATTATTCTGGAACTCAAGCCGCAAAGACTTTAAAAGAATTAGGATATCGTGTAGTATTAATCAACTCAAATCCTGCAACCATCATGACAGATCCCGAATTTGCAGATGCGACTTATATAGAACCCATAACAAAAGAAAGTATTTTAAGTATTATTAAAAAAGAAAAAATTGATGCAATTTTACCAACCATGGGTGGACAAGTAGCGTTAAATGTTGCTATGGAAGTTTATGAAAGTGGACTTTTAGGAGATGTGAAATTTTTAGGTGCAAACCCTGAGGCGATTAAAAAAGGTGAAGATCGTCAGGTCTTTAAAGAATGCATGAAAAAAATCGGCATGGATTTACCAAAATCGATGTATGCGTATAATTATGATGAAGCTTTAAAAGCTGTAGATGAAATTGGCTTTCCTTTGATGATCCGTGCTTCTTATACTTTAGGAGGTGCTGGAAGTGGTGTGGTTTATAATATGGACGAATTTAAAGAACTTGCCAATACTGCTTTAGCTTTATCGCCTATCCATGAAATTTTGATTGAAGAAAGTTTGTTGGGTTGGAAAGAATATGAAATGGAAGTTATGCGTGATAGAGCGGATAATTGTATCATAGTTTGTAGTATAGAAAATATCGATCCTATGGGAGTTCATACAGGAGATAGTATTACAATAGCTCCAGCATTAACTTTGACGGATAAAGAATATCAAGTTATGCGTAATGCTTCTTTTGCTATTTTGCGTGAAATTGGCGTAGATACAGGCGGAAGTAATGTGCAGTTTGCTATCAACCCAAAAAATGGAAGAATGATAGTTATAGAAATGAATCCAAGAGTTTCAAGATCAAGTGCTTTAGCTTCTAAGGCAACGGGCTATCCTATAGCAAAGGTTGCGACACTTTTGGCAGTAGGCTTTAGTTTAGATGAGATTAAAAATGATATTACAGGAACTCCTGCATCTTTTGAGCCTGTGATTGATTATATTGTAACAAAAATTCCTCGCTTTACTTTTGAAAAATTTCCAGGGGCAAACACAACTTTAGGTACAGCTATGAAAAGTGTGGGTGAGGTGATGGCTATAGGACGTACTTTTAAAGAAAGTATACAAAAAGCACTTTGTTCTCTTGAGCGCTCTTTGAGTGGTTTTGATAGAGTAAAATTTGAAGATAGAAATGATCTTGTTTTTAAAATTCGCAATGCCAATGAAAAGCGTTTACTTTATATTGCTCAGGCTTTTAGGGAAGGTTTTAGTGTAGAAGAACTTCATGAGCTTTGCAAAATAGATCCTTGGTTTTTAACACAGATTAAAGAAATTGTAGATTTTGAAGAGCAAATTGATATGGATATTTTAAACAATAAAGCTCTTTTGAGAAAAGCAAAAACTATGGGCTTTTCAGATAAAATGATAGCCTTGCTTGTAAATTTGAAAGATAATTTAGAATTAAGCCAAAATGATATTTATTATGCAAGAATGAAGCAAAAAATCATCGCAGAATTTAGTGAAGTGGATACTTGTGCGGGTGAATTTGAAGCCTTAACTCCTTATCTTTATTCAAGTATCAATGTAAGCGAACTCACTCAAAGTAAGAGTGAAACTAGGGATAAAAAAGAAAAAAAAGTGATGATTATAGGTGGGGGGCCAAACCGCATAGGACAAGGTATAGAATTTGACTATGCTTGCGTACATGCTTCTTTTGCGCTTAAAGATATGGGTATTAAAACCATTATGTATAATTGTAATCCTGAAACCGTTTCGACTGACTATGATACAAGTGATATTTTGTATTTTGAACCTATTGATTTCGAACATTTAAGAGCGGTGATTGAGCGTGAAAAACCTGATGGAGTGATTGTGCATTTTGGTGGACAAACTCCTTTGAAATTTGCTAAGCGTTTGAGTGCTTTTGGAGCTAAGATTATAGGTACTAGTGCAAGAGTAATTGATATGGCAGAAGATAGAAAGAAATTTGCCGAATTTATTACAAAGCTAGGTATTAATCAGCCAAAAAATTCTACCGCGACAAGCGTAGAAGAAGCGGTGCTTAAGGCTAGTGATATAGGATATCCTGTGCTTGTAAGACCAAGTTATGTTTTAGGTGGGCGTGCGATGCGTGTGGTAAATGATGAGTCTGAACTTAGACTCTATATGCAAGAAGCTGTGGATGTGAGTGATAAAAGTCCTGTTTTGATCGATCAGTTTTTAGACAATGCTACAGAAATTGATGTTGATGCGATTTGTGATGGCAAAGATGTTTATATGGCAGGAATTATGGAGCATATAGAAGAAGCAGGAATTCATTCAGGCGATAGTGCTTGTTCTTTACCACCTTGTAATATCGATGAAAAAATGCAAGAATTTATTGCACAAAAAACCGCAGATATTGCTTTAAATTTAGGAGTTGTAGGGCTTTTAAATATACAATTTGCTTTACATAATAATGAGCTTTATATGATAGAAGTAAATCCTAGAGCTAGTCGTACTGTGCCTTTTGTTAGTAAAGCTACGGGTATTCCTTTAGCAAAAGTGGCAACGCGTGTGATGTGGCAAGGAAATTTAAAAGAAGCTTTAAAATTTTATGATACTTTCAAAGTGGTTAATTTTGATACTAAAATTTTACGCCCTAAAACTCCAAAATATATGAGTGTAAAAGAAGCAGTATTTCCATTTGCAAAACTTAGCGGAAGTGATTTAGAATTAGGCCCTGAAATGCGTTCAACGGGTGAAGTTATGGGTATAAGCAAGGATTTTGCAAATTCTTATGCAAAAAGTCAAATCGCATCGTTTAATCATCTTCCAGAGCAAGGCGTGGTATTTATCTCCTTAAAAGATAAGGATAAAAAATATACCAAAAAAATCGCCGCAGAATATGTAAAGCTTGGCTTTAAACTTATGGCAACTGGGGGAACTTGTAAGGAAATTTTAGAAAGTGGTTTTGAGTGCGAACTTGTACATAAAATTTCAGAAGGACGCCCCAATGTTGAAGATAAATTGAAAAATGGGGAAATTCATTTAGTTATCAATACAAGCGATAGTCACAGTTTTAAAGGTGATACGAAAAAAATTCGTGAAAATATCATTCGTTTTAAAATACCTTATTTCACAAATTTACGTTCGGCTTTAGCAGGTGCAAAATCGATTAAAGCTATACAAAACGAAAGTTATTTAGAAGTAAAAAGCTTGCAGGAGTATCTTAAGTGAATTTAAAAGAAAAGTTTATTTTCGCTAGCAAAGATAAAAATTTTACCCTTTATCAAAATGATTGTAATAAATTATTGCCCAAATTTGAAAAACAATTTGATTTGATTTTTGCTGATCCGCCTTATTTTCTTTCAAATGATGGTTTAAGTATTCAAAATGGTAAAATAGTTAGTGTAAATAAAGGAAACTGGGATAGGGGTGATGATATTGAAAAAATAGATAAGTTTAATTTAAAATGGCTATCTAATGCAAAAATAGCACTTAAAGATACTGGAAGTATTTTAATTAGCGGGACTTACCATAATATTTTCTCACTTGGTAGAATTTTGCAAAAACTTGATTTTAAAATTTTAAATATCATTACTTGGCAAAAAACAAATCCTCCGCCAAATTTTAGCTGTCGCTATCTTACGCATTCGACAGAGCAAATTATTTGGGCTAGAAAAAGTCATAAACATAAGCATATTTTTAATTATGAAATTTTAAGATTTTTAAACAAGAATAAACAAATGCGTGATGTTTGGGCTTTTAATGCTATTGCCCCTTGGGAAAAAACAAATGGAAAACATCCCACACAAAAACCTTTAGCCTTGCTTGCTAGACTTATTTTAATGGCAAGCAATGAAAGCTCATTAATCTGCGATCCTTTTAGTGGGAGTTCAACTACGGGCATTGCGGCGAATTTATTAAATAGAAAATTTATAGGTTTTGAGAAAGAAAGTGAATTTATTGAAATATCAATAGCTAGAAAAAAAGAATTAGAAAATAATTTTAATACTATTAAAAATAAAATTAATGATTTACGATTATTGGAAAAAAATAATTTATTTCAAGGAGATTATTTATGATTACAGGTGGAATTGGCGGAAGTAATACTCAAACTGGATTAGTATTTGAGGGAAGAGTGGATTTAGCAACCTTTTTGTCGCAACAAAATGGTTATACTCTTAATGAAAAACAAGAAGTCTTTTTTAATAATAAAAAAGTAGCAAGAATTTTTAAAAAACACAAGCTTTATGAATTTTTAGAAGAATTGAAAATTAATTGGAAAGAGTGCATTTCTAAAAAACTTTTGCCAGATGATAGTATTTATGTGATTATTAACAATACTTTGCATATTATTGAGTGTAAATTTCAAAGTGTGCCTGGATCTGTAGATGAGAAACTGCAGACTTGTGATTTTAAGAAAAAGCAATATCAAAAACTATTTTCTAGGGCAAATATCGAAGTAGAATATATTTATCTTTTAAATGATTGGTTTATGAAGCCTGAATATAAAGATGTTCTAGACTATATTATTAGTGTACGTTGTCAATATTATTTTGAGTATATTCCTTTGCAAAAATTAGGCTTACCAGTTCCTTGATGATTTATTTAGCTCAAACAGATACTACGGTAGGATTTTTAAGTAAAAATTTAGAAGAGATTAATGCTTTAAAAGGTAGAGGTAAAAATCAACCTTGCTTAATCACTTCTGCGAAATTTTGCGAGTTAAAAAGTTTAGCAAGAATTCCAAAATCTTTTAAAAATTTAGTACGTCGTTCTAAAAAAACAACTTTTATCTATCCAAATAATCAGGCCATTCGTATTGTGAAAGAGTGTAAACATGCGAATTTTTTAAGTAAAAATGGCTATTTTTATTCATCTTCGGCAAACAAGCATGGAAAAGAATTTGATGAAGAATGGGCTAGAAGTGTTGCTGATATAATACTTGATGAGAAATTTTTCGAAAATATCCCATCAAAAATATTAAAACTTTCAAAGAATAAAATGATAAAAATACGTTAATTAAAGAGCTTTTAAAATATCTTCAAAAGCAATACAAAATTGCTCTAGGCCATCACTTAATAAATCATTGCAAGCTTTTTCTCGTTCACTTTGAGAAATGATTTGATTAAGTTCTGTATAAATTTCAAAATTCATTAAAGGTTTTTTAAAATCCATTTTTCCTTTAAATACCTCTATTGCATCAAGAGGAGCAGTATTAACAGAATTCTCAAAAAGAAGTTCTTTGATATAATAGTCTTTTGGCAGATCATCTCCTTTAACTCCAGTGCTTGCAAACAAGGCGCGAATATTAGGTTCATTTTTTGAGTAGATATTGTTATAAGCTAAATTTGCATTTAAAATTCCAATACGATTTTGCTCTTTGGCTTTAGGATTTAAAAGTCTATCAAAACGACTTACAAAAATACTTATAACAGCTTGTGGTGTTCTAGTATTTTGTTCTTTTAAGGCTATATTGTTTTTTCTAAATTCGACTAAACCTGCATTTAAAGCTTCAAAACATTTTTGACTTTGTTCAAGAGAAAAAATTAAGGTAGCATTGACGCTAATACCATTTTTCATAAGTTCATACATTACTTCATAAGAAGCTTTTGTAGCTGGAATTTTAATCATTACATTTTCTTTGCTAATAGCACTATAAAGTCTTTTAGCTTCGCCTAAACTAAGAGTCGTGTTATCATGAAGTCTTGGATCTATTTCAATACTTATAAATCCATCGTTTTTTTGATAAAAAAGAGGAGCTAATTTATCGGCTGTTTTTTGAATATCGGAAATTGCTAATTCTTCATAAATATCTTTTGTTTTTTTTCCTTTTAATTTAAGAATTTTATCTTTATAAATCGGAGAATTTAAAATAGCATTTTTAAAAATAGCAGGATTTGAAGTAGCACCATTAATTCCATGTGATAATAAATTTAAAAATTCATTATCTAAAAAACTATTTTCTATAAAATCACACCAAAGAGAAAAATTTTTCATTATATTACCTTTATTATTTCTTTTAAGTCTTTTATATCTATGCAAATATCAGCTTGAGAACGTAAAATTTCTTTAGCACAAAATGCAATCTTTAATCCACTTTCATTAAACATTGCCAAATCATTTGCCCCATCGCCAACACACATCACTTCATCTGTTTTCAAATTTAAAAAGCTTTTTAATCGTTGTAGCATTAAGCCTTTTGAATTTGAAAACATCATTTCTCCACCAACTAGCCCTGTTAAAATGTCATTTTTATGATGCAGATAATTTGCAAAACCAAGGTTAATTCCAAGTTTTTGCATAGCAGGATCTATGCCTTCATGAAAACCACCGCTAAAAATAACAATTTGTATATTTTTAGATTTTAAATATTGGATAAGTTCATGTGCTCCATGCATTAGTGGAAATGTGCTACTTAATTCTAAAACTTTTTTATAAGACATACCTTTTAAAAGGCTTGCTCGTTTTTGAAGACTTTCGAAAAAATCAAGTTCTCCAGTCATAGCATGGCGGGTAATTTCGCTTGTTTGATCACCCTTGCCATGCGCTGTAGCTAAAATATCGATGGTTTCACCATCCATTAAAGTAGCGTCAAAGTCAAAAACACAAAGTTTAATCATTAAAATTCGCGTTTAAGTAAAGCTTCTACTTTGAGTATAGTTAAGATATTTTCATCTCTTTTTCCTATACCATAAATCATACCTTTGTCTTTAACTAAAGTTTCAGGTGGTGGATCGATTCTGTTTCTGTGAATTTTAATTGCTTCAGTTAATCTATCTATAACAAAACCAGCATTTCCTCCAACTCCAGTTCCATTTGTCTCACCCCTTAAAACAATATATCTTGTTTGAGGTGTCATTTTAGAACTCCCTAAATGAAAGCGTTGAGCTAGATCAATAAGTGGCATAACATTACCACGCATATTAAAAACCCCTAGAACATAATCAGGTACACTAGGAACTCTAGTATATTCTATAGGTTTGATGATTTCTTGTATATTAAGAATTGGAATCGCATACTCCTCATCTCCAACTACAAAGCCGACAAGTTGGATGATATCATCTTCTCTTTGATCGACATCAGGACCAGCCATCTGAGTTTGCTGTTTTTGCAAAATTTGCTCTAATTTTTCATTACTCATATTCTTATCCTAGTTTCAAATTTTTTCTAACCACATTTTCCAAGTATTCTGGAGAATAAGGTTTAGTGATATATTCAGTCATACCCACTTCAACACCTCTTAAGCGGTCAGTTTTACTTGTTCTTGAAGTAACTGCAATGAGTGGTAAGTTACGATATTTAGAATACTTTCTAATTTCACCAGCTAAGGTGTATCCATCCATTCTTGGCATTTCGATATCTATAAGCATTGCATCAATATCATGTTCGCCAGATTTTATAATATTCAATGCTTCAACACCATTTGTTGCTTCAACTAAACTAACTCCTAGTGGTTCTAAAGCTTTTTGCATTAAAGTTCTATCCATTTTAGAATCATCTACAATTAAGACTTTATAGTCACTTGGTTGTTCTTTGGGTTTTTTTGCACTTGATTCTAATTGCGCTTTAATATCAACTTTAATTTCTTTGGCCATATCCATCATAGCACCTACATCAATGATTAATGTCACTCTACCATCGCCACGGATTGTAGCTCCTGCTATACCTTGGATATTTTGTAAATAATCACCCATAGATTTAATAACTATCTCTTCTTGTCCTACAAGAGTATCTACTATAATACCAAGCTTGCTTTCTGCTACCCCTATAACAACGACATAAGTTTGATCGCCGCTTTCAAGGACTTGTTTAACTCCAAATACATCTGAAAGTCTCACAAGAGAAAGCACTTCATCTCTTAAGCGTAATACATTTTTACCTTCGATAGTATAGATATCATCAATTGGCACTCTAACTGTTTCAAGAACGCTTGCAAGTGGAATTGCATAGAATTCCTCTTGAGTTCCTACAAGTAAAGATTGAATGATTGCCAAGGTAAGAGGAATTTTAAGTTTAAACGAACTTCCTTTACCTAACTCACTATCAATTTCAATTACCCCATTTAGTTTTTCGATGTTGGTTTTAACAACATCCATTCCTACGCCACGACCTGAAACATTTGTTACTTTAGCCGCAGTTGAAAAACCAGGTTTGAAAATCAAAGCAAAAGCTTCTTTGTCTGTCATTTGATCTGCTTCTCTTTCGGTAATCAAATTTTTCTCTATAGCTTTTGCTTTTAAACCATTTGGATCAAGTCCTTTACCATCATCTGTAATTTCTACAACGATGTGATTGCCTTCATTATAAGCTTTAAGTTGAACTATACCTTTTTCAGGTTTTCCATTCGCTGCACGAGTTGCTGGATCCTCAACACCATGGTCACATGAATTTCTAATCATATGCATGATAGGATCGCCAATTTCCTCTACGATAGATTTATCAAGTTCAGTTTCTTCACCTGTAATTTCAAGTTCTATTTGCTTTCCTAATTCACGACTCAAATCACGAACAACTCTTGGAAATTTATTGAAAACTTTTGCTATAGGCTGCATTCTTGTTTTCATTACAGCAAGTTGAACATCGGTTGTAATGATACTTAGCTGACTTACGACTTGATTAAGCTCTTCAAGGAATTTTTCTCCTTCATAACGCTCTTCAACATCATCATAAATTTTAAGCAAACGGTTTTTGCCTAAAACAAGCTCCCCAATTAGATTCATTAAGTGATCTAATCTTTTTACTTCCACGCGTATGGTTTGATCCATACTGCTAGCATTGCTACCTGAAGCAGGAACCTTTTTCTCTCCACTTTCTGCAGGTTTATTTGCTGTATTGTTAGTCGGTTTAGGTGCTGCATTTGTTGTTTGTTTCTTTTGTGCACGACGAGCTTGATCTTCAGCTTTTCTAACTTTTAAAAGTCTTTCTATTTCAGCTTCAACTTCAGAATCACTTAATTGATTAACATCTACTTCAGGTTCAGGAGTAGTTGTTTCTTGTTTTGGTGCTTCTGGTTCTGCTTGTGGAGTAGATTTTTCATTTAAATCTGTTGCCTCAACAGGAGACTCTCCCTCTGAAATAGCTGTTAATCTTGCGCAAATTGGTTCTATGTCCATACCAATAGCAGTATCGTTGCCATTATCGCGAATAGAATTAAGTAGAGTTTTCATTCTATCAATAGACTCTAAAACTACATCCATGATATCTGGAGTTATTTTTAACTCGCCATGTCTTGCTTTGTTTAAAACATCTTCCATGTGGTGAGTTAACTTTGTTAAAACATCAAAATTTAAGAAACTTGATGATCCTTTAACCGTATGTGCAACACGGAAAATTCTATTTAATAATTCTAAGTCTTCTGGATTTGATTCAAGCTCTACTAAATCATGGTCGATTTGCTCAACAAGCTCAAAAGCTTCAACCAAAAAGTCTTCAAGTATTTCTTGCATATCTTCCATATTTTACCCCTGTTCTTGAGATTGATGTTTTTTAATAACCTTTGCAATTTCATTGAAGAAATCGCTAGCGTTAAATTTGACAAGATAGCCTTCTCCACCAGCTTCTTGAACACCTTTCTCATTCATAAATTCATTTGATAAAGACGAGTTAAAGACTATAGGAATATCTTTAAATCTTGGATCTTCTTTAATGCGTGCAGCAAAGTGGAAACCATCCATTTGTGGCATTTCGACATCGCTTACTATAATTTTTAAAGTATCATTTAAACTTTCACCATAAACTTGGCTTAATTCTTCTAATTTGTTTATGCCCTCTACGCCGTCTTTAGCTTCAACAACTTGAAAGCCCATCTGTTGCATCATTTCTTTGACGCGTTTTCTAGCAGTCATGCTGTCATCAAGTATAAGTGCTGTTCCAGTAAATTTTTCTATTTTTCCAAAATCTATATCTGTTTTTGGAGCGTAAATTCCTAAATCTTCAACAACACTTTCAAGATCTAAAATTAGCAACACTTCATCATTTTCAATGCGTGTTACACCTGTGATTTTACCTTTATCTAAAGCACCTGATCCTGTAGAAAAAGTTGCTGGTTCTATATCCTTCCAGTTTATTCTACGAATTCTTTTTGCTTCGTGAACTATAAAACCAATAAGAATATTGCTAAATTCAGTGATAATAACTCTAGGTTTTAGCATAGCGCTTTCTGGCTCAGTGATTTGCATCCATTTGGCAAGATTGACTACAGGTATAACCACTCCACGAAGATCAAAGATACCTTCGATGTAATCAGGTACACCTGGAAGTTCTGTAAGGCTTGGGATTTTTATAATTTCCCTTACCTTAGAAACATTTACACCATAAATTCCTTCATAGACTTTATCGTGTCCTTGCTTAAAGATACGGAAATCGACAAGCTCCATTTCATTTGAACCCGTTTTCACGATATTTTCATCAAACATTTTGACCCCTCAATTTCTGTTCTCGAAATTTGATTTCTTGTTGATATTCTACTACAAAAAAACTTCTCTCATATGCAAAACTAGCTAAGTTAAGATATTTAATGTTTTCTTTGTTGATTTGATGATTTTGATGATAGTGTCCTTCACATACCCAAAATCCTAAATTTTCATATCTTTCATATCTTTTTTTTGCTAAATTTTCAAAATCTTTTATTTGATAAAAAAGGTTTTTTTTGTTTTGATTTTGAAGAATTTTATTTGAAATAAAATTACAAGTAATAATATTTAAAAAATTCAAAAATATAAGCAAATAATGATTTCTTAATGTTTTAAGAGTAAATTGTAAAAGAGGTGGTAAAAAAATATCTCCGTGAGCTAATTTTATAAAAGCGTTATTTAAAACAAGATTATTACCTTTACTTGTATGCAAATTAAGCTTTATGGGTTGCTTTTGTAAGTTAAAAATTTTTACCCTTTTAAAAAAACAAGAAAGATTAAAATCATGATTGCCTTCTAAGTAGATAATTTCAATCTTTAAGGCCAATTCTTCTAAAAGTTCTATGTAAGGTTTAGCAAATTCATGCGTAGCAGAGATTTCACCTATAAGTAAATCAAAAATATCACCCATAAGTATGAGTTGAGGGGTGGAAATTTTACCTTTTTTTAAGATTTGTAAAAATTCCCAAAATCCCTTTCTCTGTTCATTTTCATGAGCATCCGCGATTAAAATCGCTCCATTTTGTAGTAAAATTTTTTATCCTTAAAATTTCAAAGGCTCATAATTTATAGAAAGGATTTCAAATTCACTCTCACCTTTTGGCAAACGCACTTTAAAATCATCTCCTTCTTTTTTCCCAAGCATAGCTTTTGCTATTGGAGATGCGATGGAAATATAACCCTTATCTAAATCTCCTTCGCAAATTCCTACTAGAGTATATTTGCTTTCTTTTTCTGTATCCAAATCCATGATCACAACACTTGAGCCAAATTTCACACTATCATGTTCATAGCTTGAAGGATCGATCACTTGAGCTCTTGCTAGCAAGTCACTAAGCTCTGCCATACGACTTTCTATCAAAGCTTGCTTTTCTCTTGCAGCATGGTATTCCGCATTTTCTTTCAAATCCCCGTGACTTCTTGCTGTATCGATTTCTATTACAACAGCAGGGCGTTGATTGTCTTTTAAATCTTTTAATTCTGCGGCTAACTTATCATAGCCAAATTGACTCATTGGTTCTTTTTGCATGATTTATCCTTTTATATTTCGTTTAGGATTTTTGCTAAATTTTTAGCACTTCCAAATTGTAAATATTCTTTTAAAAAATCAACTTTAGCAAAAAATGCCTTATAATCATATTTATTGTAAGCTTCATATAAATTTAAAACATTGACTTTATCTTGTAAAAATTCAGGATTTAAAGCTTCTTTTCCAGCAAAATCACAAAAAATATTTGCAAGTCCTATGTGTTTTAATTTTACAAAAAGTTTTGCGATAAAAATATCAATCGCTTTTGCTTTGTAAGTAAGAACAAAAGGAGTTCCCACTAAAGCCGCCTCTAAAGTAGCCGTTCCACTACAAATAAAAGCAAAATCAGCTTTTTTAAGCACTTTTGGAGTGTTACTTTCTATTTTAAATTCACTAATATCACCATAAATTTCTAATTTTTCAAGATTAAATGGGGGAACGCAAAGAATTTTTTCACCCTTAAATTTTTGCGAGAGTTCTTTAAAAATAGGCATTAAACGCCTAATTTCACTACGCCTTGAACCTGGTAAAAAGGCTATAGTTTTTTCATCATCTTTTTTTGAAAGTGCATGATTAATGTCTTCTTTATTTTTAAATTCTTTTATCTCATCTAAAAGCGGATGGCCTACATAAGTGCTTTTGTTAAAAAACTGATTATCAAAGGGCAAAATAGAAGCTAAAATATCAAAATGACTTTCTATGATAGGTATGCGACCTTTTTTCCACGCCCAAACTTGAGGTAAAATATAATAAATGCGTGGAATTTTACTGCCTGCTTTTTTTAAAGCCTTAGCAAAAGGTATGTTAAAAGCGGGCGAATCTATACATAAAATCCCATTTATTTTTTGAGTAAAACTTAAATTTACAAGTTCTTTTATAGCTTTTTTTCCTTTAAAAATCAAAGGCAAAACTTCTATGAAACCCATGGCACTAAATTCATGTGAGCTATAAAGCGGCTTAGAATTTAGATCGAATTCTTTACATAAGCTCTCATCATAAATCCCATGAATTTCAAATTTACCAAAGTCTTTTTTATAAGCTTTTAACACTTCTTTTAAATGCAAATTTGCCGAAGGTTCTAAGGCACAAACTAAAAAGGTTTTCAAAAAAATTTCCTTATAAATATTTTAAATATTTTAAATATTTTATCTTATTTTGGCTTAATTAAAAGAAGTTGTGGAAAAATACACGCTAAAAGTGTATATGAAGGTTTATTTTCTCCAGTAGTATTTTTTGAAAATTATTTATTTTTTGCATCGATTTATTAAATATTTTAATTACTCACAAGCTTATTATTTTAGCTTGCTTGCAAGTAATTAATAAATAGGGGTTGCTTCTATAATGGCTGGGGTAAAAAACATTAATTCATTTAAATCTAAAAATAAAGCTGGATCTAAAGTACATGGTTGTATACCAAAACGTTTTTCTATTGGAACATTTGGATTATAAAATATTTTCATACATTCTCTTCCACCTTCAACTAAAGATCTTATTTGAACTGCTGAGCTAGTTGTTGGCATAATAGAAAATATAGTTTCTAACTTTCCATCTTTTAAATCTTGTTTGCATGATTTCCCTCCAAAAAAACCACTTTCTAGTATCGCCAAACAAATATCATCATCGTTTGGATTTACAAATTGCACATAACCAAAGTGTAACAATTCTCCTAATTCATCTTTTTGTTTTAATTCATCGCTAAGTATAATTTCTCTTAAGATCCAATTTTGGTCTTTTAAATCTTCCGAAGTCTCTCTAAAAGGGCTTAAACTAATTCCTGTCTGTAAGGATCTAATAGCAAACATTGGTGTAAAATCAGATAAATCGCCAGGTTCTTCGATAGATTTAGATAAGCTTAATAAAACTAATATTAAAATAACAATTTTTTTCATAACAACACCTTATATTAAAAAAATTTTCTAAAATTCACAGGAAAATGATCTGAAGCTAAAAATGTTCTAAGTCCAGCAGCAGCTAGTATGGCTAGTATAGCTGGGGGAGTATATCTTCTAGTTGTATCAGAATTTCCTGTAACAGCGTAATCAAGAACACCACCACTTGCTTGAGTATAAGAAGCAGGAGAAACAAAATATATACGATCCCTTAATCCTCGATCTAATAAAGATGCTAATGAGCCTGGATTTCTATTAAAATCTCCCAAGATCATCCAATTAATTTGAGGCATGTTTCTAAAATGCATATCAACAGCAGTAACTATAGCACCTGCATCATTTCCTCCTCTTGCTAAAGCATGTGCGTTGAAAAATACATCATTGCCAATACGGATTCCTATGATAGGTCTTGAAGCAACGGTTGGAGGAGGTAATACAATTACTTCATCCGCTTGTCTTCTACTTACTATTGCCATATTAACTCTATTTGCTCCTACATCAACTCTTGAATAATATATAAAAACTGAATTAGGACGAGATAAGGTTCCTAGATTCCATTCGTATTCATGGATAGGAATACCCACCCCAACAGGTTGAACTTGTCTTTGTGTCATTACTGCAGTGGATGGTAAAACACCTGCTTCTTGAATAGCTAAGACATCCATAGGATTGCTTCCCGTAACAAGTTGTCTAATACTAATATTCCATTTACTTTCTGTTGATGCTGAAGAACCTTGTAAATTCCATGTTCCAGCATTATAATCTTCTAAAGAAGCAAAGCTTAAATTTATACTTAAAATGATTAATAATATTTTTTTCATAATTAACTCCAAAAATTTATCTATAGGGACTATGAGTAGCATAAGTAGGCGGTGCTATATACCACTGTCTATCTAAATTTTTTTCTCCTGATTTTAAACAATCAGTAAGAAATATTTTATAATAACTAAAATCAAATTCTTTCATCACATCATTTATAGGCGTTTGAATGCATTTTTGAGTTGCGTAATTATAAATTTGGTAAGCACCATTACTCATAGGAAATAATATCCAAAATTGAGCAAAATTGCTTTGATCGCAAGGGTAATGGACAATCCCTTCGCCATAAGCATTGAGACATGTAAGCGTCTTAACGTTTTTAATCATAACTTTGTTTTGAGGAAATTCTATGATTTGCCAGACATTTGCATCGCCAAAAGGTATACTTGAATATAAAGTATAGCCCCATATCCAATTTCCGGGTCTTAAAGCCCATACAGTTAAAGCAGCTCCTGATGGACCCATTATGGTTACAAAATCACTAGGATATCCTCTATTTTCATATACAGATGCATCATTAAATTTTCCATTTGATTGTAATCTAGGCGAAGGTCCTTTAACAAAATCATTACCTTTAAAAGTATTTGTTTTTATTACAGGTGGTTCTAAAGGAACATCTTTTGGTATCAAATCTGAACCATCAACTAAAGCAGGAGTTTCTTGTTTGGCTGGTATTGTAGGTGTTTTTCCTATTTTAAGTGGATCGCTATCATGCAAATCACCGTAAGATCGTCCCAGAGGATTAAGCTCTTTAGAAGAGCATCCGATAAAAAATATCAATAATAAGCTTAATACTATCATAGAATGAAATTTTTGCATTTTTTCTCCTTGAGTGAATTAAGATATTGATAAGTATAATAATATAATTTTAAAAATATATAAAAAATTATAATTTAAGATTAAATAATTGTCTTCTATAAAAGAATAAAATTTTAATTTTTTGGAAAAATTATAGTTATAAAAAAATATATTAATATCAAAATGAAAGTTAATTTTAATAATAAAAAAAGTTTTTTTATTATTAAAATTTAAGCTATGGAATTTTAAGTTTTTAAGAATAAAAATATAAATGAGTATGGAATTCAAAATATTTGAACACTAGAAGAGTTACGATTAAAATCGTGATTCTAAAGTGTAGATTGGACTAAATAATAAAAATTAAGTTAATTTTGAGTTAATTGTGAATTACTTTATTGAGTTGAGAATAAAAGAATTAATTATAAAGAACATTCCGATATAGCTTTATTTGTATTTATTCTTAAAGCTTTTTATGTTAAAATATCCAATAAGGAAAAGCAATGAAAGAAATTCTTATCACTAATGATGATGGCTATGAGAGCAAAGGACTTAAAAAACTCATTAAAATGTTAAAAAAAGAATTTAAAGCCAAGATCACCATAGTAGCTCCTGCTAGTGAAAAATCAGCTTGTTCACATTCCATAACTCTAACTAAACCTTTGCGTTTTGTTAGAGTAGGAAAAAGATTTTACAAGCTTGATGATGGTACTCCAGCAGATTGTATTTATCTTGCACTTCACGCACTTTATAAAACACGCTTGCCTGATCTTGTAATCAGTGGGATTAACAAAGGAGCAAACGTAGGTGAAGATATTACCTACTCAGGAACTTGTGCAGGAGCTATGGAGGCGGTTTTACAAGGAATTCCTGCTATCGCTCTTTCTCAATTTTATAAAAAAAGCGAAAAAGAACTAGACTATAAAAATGCTTTAAAAATTACCAAAAAAATCATTCAAAATATTTTTGATAAAGGTTTTCCTTTGGAAAAAAAAGAATTTTTAAATATCAATTTTCCTGCAAAATCAAAAATCAAAGGCATTAAAATTTGTAAAGCAGGCAAAAGGGTTTATAATTTTGAAGCCCACTCAAATGTCAATCCAAGAGGAGTTGAGTATTATTGGCTTGCAGCAGCGAATTTAGACTTTGAAGATGAGAAAAATAGCGATATTGTCTTACTTAAAAAAGGCTACGCTACAATAACCCCTATAATGCTGGATCTTACAGCTTATGAAAAAATGAAAAAAGTTAAAAAATGGTTAAAGGCAAATGATGAATGATAGATTTACACGTATAAAATGGCTAGTTGGAGAAGAAAAATTTCAAAAAATTTCACAAACAAAAGTTTTGGTTTGCGGACTTGGTGGAGTGGGTGGAATTTGCGTTGATGCACTTTATCGTAGTGGTTTTAAAAACCTTACTTTAATCGATGCGGATAAATTTGAAATCACCAATCAAAATCGCCAAATTCATAGCGAAAATATAGGCGAAGAAAAAGCTAAAGTATTTGAAAGAATTTATAAGGCTAAAGGTATAGTCAGCAAAATCGATGAAGATTTTTTAGAAAAATTTGATTTAAGCGAGTTTGATCTTATCATAGATGCCATTGATGATATCCCTGCAAAAGTAGCTTTGGCTCATCTTATAGATTTTAAAAAACAAATTTTTATCTCTTCAACAGGTGGAGCTAGAAAGCTTGATCCAACACGCATTAAAACTACAAGTATTTTTAATACTCACGGCGATACTTTAGCGAAAAAATTTCGTTATGAACTTAGAAAATCAGGCTTTAAGGGAAATTTTGATGTGGTATTTTCTGATGAAGAAGCACATTGTAAAGATTTAGGTTCTTTTATGGGTGTAACAGCTTCTTTTGGTTTGGCTTTAGCAAGTTTAGCAATGAGAAAAGTCTTATCAAAATATAAAGAGCAATGAGAAATTTTATTGTATTTATATTGTTTTTGAATATAGCCATTGGAGAGGATAAAATACTTGGTAATTTTTTTAAAGATTGTAATACAAGTGGGACTTTTATAGTCTTTGATGGAAAAAATTATGCAAGTAATGATTTTCAAAGAGCTAAACAAACCTTTTCTCCTGCTTCAACTTTTAAAATTTTTAATGCTTTAATTGCACTTGATAATGGTGTAGTTAGAGATACAAAGGAAATTTTCTATCATTATAAGGGTGAAAAAGTATTTTTGCCCTCTTGGAAACAAGATGCTAGTTTAAGCTCAGCCATAAAACGCTCTCAAGTGCCTGCTTTTAAAGAATTGGCAAGAAAAATAGGACTTAAAACCATGCAAGAAGGCTTAAATAAACTTTCTTATGGAAATACAAAAATTTCAAAAATCGATACCTTTTGGTTGGATAATTCTTTACAAATTTCTGCAAAAAATCAAGCTGATTTGCTTTTTAAACTTTCGCAAAATTCTTTACCTTTTTCCAAAAAAAGTCAAGAAGAAGTTAAAGAAATTATTCTTTTTAAGGAAGATAAAATCCAAAAAATTTATGCTAAAACAGGTTTTAATGATAATATCAATTTAGCTTGGATTGTTGGATTTGTAAAGACTGAAAACAAAATTTTATCTTTTGCTTTAAATGTTGATATAAAGGACATTAAAAATATTAAAATAAGGGAAGAATTATTAAATAAGTATTTAGCTAATTTTTCCAACAATAATAGGATTAAAAGCTTTTACTGAAAGTATGAGAGTATCGCCTATTTTTATATCTTGATAAGCTTTTAAAAATTCCTCTTCACTAAGAGTAATTTTAATAATGTCTTGATTTAAAAGCAAGGTTAAAACCACTAAAATATCACTTTTTTTAATTTCTAACAAAGTTGCACTCAAACGCAATTTTGCACTAATACTTGAATGAGTAAAAAATTCATTTTTAGGAAAATCCTTAATGATTTTTCCATTCCTAAGCTCTAAAATTCTATGACTTAACTTATAAATTTCAGCTAAATCATGACTTACCAATAAAGTACTTATCTTAAAATACTCTAAAATTTTAGCCAATTCATCTTGTAAATTGGCGCGCATTTTAAAATCCAAAGCACTCAAAGGCTCATCTAAAAGCAAAATTTTTGGTTCCCTTGCTAAAGCTCTTGCTAAAGCTACTCTTTGTGCTTGTCCTCCGCTTAAATGTTTAGGATAAATTTTAGCTAAATTTTCAAGTCCCATTAAGGCTAAAAGCTCGCTAACCTTTGCTTTAGAACTAGCGGCATAGGCGATATTTTCTTTTACATTCATATTTGGAAAAAGCGCATAATCTTGAAAAACAAAACCAATTTTTCTTTTTTGCAAAGCTAAACTAAAATTTTTTGAAGAATCAAACCAAAGTTCATTATCTACTTCTATACGCCCCAATTTAGGCTTTATAAGTCCTGCTATGATTTTTAAAAGAGTGGTTTTTCCTGCTCCACTTTCGCCAAAAAGTGCGGTAATTTTTCCTGATTCTATATCTTTTTTAAAATTTAAATCCAGTCTTCCTTTGGCGGTATTCATAGGATGATTGATATCAATTTTTATCATTGAAAACTCATTTTTTTATTGACAAAATAAAGACTAAAAAGCACTAAAAAAGAAAAAATAAACAATATAAAAGCATATTGATGGGCTAAGCTATAGTTTAAGATCTCAAGCTCATCATAAATAGCTATACTAGCTACTAAAGTTTCACCTTGTTTATGTCCTCCTATCATCATCACGACTCCAAATTCACCCACAGTATGGGCAAAACTCATCGCACAAGCACTAAAAATTCCTGCTTTAGAATTAGGCAAAATCACTCTAAAAAGAGTGTAAATTTTACTTTTACCTAAACTATAAGAAGCATCGAGTAAATTTGGATTGATCGATGAAAAGGCACTTTGCAAAGGATTTACCATAAAAGGCAAAGAAAAAATCAAAGAAGCAAAAACAAGACCTTCAAAACTAAAAACCAAAGAAAGATTAAAATATTCTTTTAAAACTTGCCCTAAAAAACTATTAGCCGAAAAAGTTACAAGCAAATAAAATCCCAAAACACTAGGAGGTAAAATCAAAGGCAAAGAAATAAAGCTTTGAAGGATTGTTTTAAAAGGAAAACGCACAAAACTTAACAAATAAGCTAAAAAAACACCGATAAAAAAAAGAATAAAAGTCGTGATAAAAGCAAGTTTAAAAGTAAGATAAAGGGTTTGTAAAAAAGCTGGTTCAAGCACTATGACTCCTTAATACAATATCATTTGCTTTTACAAAACAAAGCCATTCTTGATTTTCACAAAGTTCAAGTTCTAAGGCTTTTTCTTTGGTGATGATACTAGAAAGCTCATTACCCTTAAAATCAAAAAATACCTGATACAAAAGTTCGCCTTTTTTAATTTTTGTAATTTTAGCTAAAAAAGAATTTTCAACACTTAAAAGAGTTTTGCTTGTGCTAAAACAAAGCTCATGCTCTTTAAAAAGAAGTTCTACACTCGCACCAATTTTTAAATTTTCTAAAGACTTTAATTCAAGCATTAAAACACTAAAAATCACTTCTTTAGAAAGTATTTTAACAATAACTATATCCTCTTGATTTAAAAGCTCGTAAATTTGTCCTTTTATAAGGTTCATGGTGTGCTAAATCCGTATTTTTTAAAAATCTCTTTTGCTTTTGAAGAGCTAATAAATTCACTAAATTCAAAGGCTAATTTTTTATCCTTAGCATATTTTGTGATGACATAACTTTGCTCTAAAGGACTAAAATACTTTGGATTAATAATACTTGTTTTACCTTTAGGATGATTGATAGGAGAAACTAAAGAATAAGCCACTATAGCTATATCTGCATTTTTACTATCTACATGTAAAACAGGCACTGAGATATTTTCGCCTAAAACGATTTTGTCTTTAAAAAGCTCATTTAAATCCAAATTTTCAAGCACTTCTTTAGCTGCTACTCCATAAGGAGCTACTTTAGGATTGGCTATGCTTAGATGCGTGATTTTACCTGCCTTTTCTTTTAAATTTTCAATGCCTCTTTGGAGTAAATTTTCATCCAAACTATACAAAGCCAAAACTCCTAAAACATAAACTTTTGGCTTTATTAAGGCATTTTTATCATCATAAATAGCCTTAGTATATTTAGTATCCGCTGAAAAAAAGAGATCAAATTCTCTTCCTTGTTTTAAAAGTTCATAATATTTTCCAGAAGCACCAAAAACCAATTCTATTTTATCTTCTGGATGTGTTTTCAAAAACTCATCTTTAACTTCACTCATTGCCTTTGAAGCTGAAG
This sequence comes from Campylobacter sp. BCW_6873, assembly GCF_001762365.1. Classification (NCBI taxonomy): domain Bacteria; kingdom Pseudomonadati; phylum Campylobacterota; class Epsilonproteobacteria; order Campylobacterales; family Campylobacteraceae; genus Campylobacter; species Campylobacter sp. BCW_6873. Next base: position 118,632 of record NZ_MJWS01000027.1, on the reverse strand, counting down.
AAGCTACAAAAATGCTTAAATTTTGTGCATTTAGATGTAAGGTAAAAAACAAAATCCCAAAAAATACTATAAACTTTTTCATTTAGTTTTCCTTGTGTAAAAATTTAATTTTTGGATTATAACACAAAAAATTCATTTTATATCATTTTTGCATAAAATAAATACAGGATGATAAGTGAGTTTGTTTTGAAATTTTTCTTCAAATTCTTTTAAAAAACTTTTATTTAAAGGATAAAATCCTAAAGAATTTACACCGCTAAATTTTAAATGCCTAAAAACATCTAAAGCATTATCAAAGCTTAATTCTATGAGTTCTTGAGTAATTTTTACCTCATTAAAATAGACTTTAAAAATTTGCTCTAATTCATTTAAGCTAAAATAATTTAAACCAAAACCCGTGCTTTGCTTGATTTCTTTTAAATTTTGTTCTGCAAAAGTAGAAAGAAGTAAAATCCCATTTTGATTTAGCATATCCCTAAGACTTGGTAAAATGCGTTTTAAATCAAGCCATTGCAAAGTTGCATTTGAAACAATAAGATCAAATTTCTCTTTACTTAAATCTTGTTTTGCAATTTCGTTCATATCAAAAATTAAAATATTAGAATTTTCTTTAAAATCTAAAATATCGTTTTTTAAATATTCATCAAAAGTAATGAAATTTTGAAGTTTTTTGCTCAATTCACCTCTACCGCAACCAAATTCAAACACTTTTTCAAAATGTGAAATTTTTAAATCTTTTAAAATTTCACAAAGTTTTAAACCCATAAAATCTTGCACTTTTGCATGTTTTTCATAATCTTTTGCTTTTAAAAAATTCAAATTTCATCCCAAGTTTTAAAATCAAAAAAAGCAAAATGCGGTTCATCTAAAAAAATAAGTTTTGAAAAAGCATTTTTTAAAGTATTTGGTGGAAAAATTTTATCTTCTTTACTTGAATAAACCTTATCCCAAAGCAAATTTTCTTCTTGTTTTGTTAAAGCAAAGTCAAAAAGTTTTTCAAGTTCTATTTTTAAAGCTTTTTCATCTTTAAAAATAAAATCTTTGACTAAGCTTTTGCGTTCTTCAAATAAAACTTCTTTGAAATTTTCTAATTTAAAATTTTGCAGGGTTTTTTTAAAAATTGTAGGATGAATTCCTTTTGATTTATCTATACCTAAATTTGTGCCATTTATGGCTATTTTTTGTTTAAAATTAAGCTCTTTTAAAAGTCTATTTGCTACGCAAACCCCCATAGAAAAAGCGATTAAAAAAAGTTCATCAAAAGCTTTGAAATCAAAATTTAAATCAAAATTTTCATAATCATAAAATAAAATCACATTTTTATTGCTTTTTAAATGCGAAAAATGACTAGGATGTGAAGCAAATCCCCCAAATATCACTATAAGTTTTTTTGAATCAGGATTTTTACATAAAAATTCATATTTCATAAAAGCTCTATTATCCTTTCAAGTTCTTCTGTGTTAAGTCCTGCATGTAAGGAAAAACGAATTCTGGCTTTATTCTTTGGCACGGTAGGTTCTTTGATCGCAGGAGCAAAAAATCCAGCTTTTTGGAGTTTTTGTGAAATTTCTAAGGCTTTTTTATTTTCACCTAAAAGCAAGCAAATAATATAAGCATCGCCTAAAACAGTGTGATTTTTTTCTTGCAATTTACTTTTAAAAAAAGTACTTAAAAACTCTAATTTTTCTCTTTCTTTCTTAAAATAAGGCATTTTTTTAAAAATAAATTGCGTCCAAGCTACATTAATAGGTGGCAAGGCTGTAGAATAAATAAAAGCTCTAGCTTTGTTGATGAAAAATTTTTTATATTTTTCATCACATATTATACAAGCACCTATGGAAGCAATGGCTTTACCAAAGGTAAAAACCAAAAAATCCACTTCATTTTCCAAGGCTAGTTTTTTAACAAGCCCCAAACCTTCTTCATCAAAACAACCCACGCTGTGTGCTTCATCTATATAAAGCTTAATTTTATCATAACGTCTTTTAAGCTCACACAAAGTTTTAAAATCGCTAAAATCTCCATCCATACTAAACAAAGCTTCGCTTAAAACGATGATATTTTCATATTTATCATAATGTTTTTGGATTAAACTCTCTAAATGATTCATATCTTTATGATGAAAACGAAAAAAATCAGCTCCGCCAAGTCTTAAACCATCAATCATACTTGCATGAATAAATTTATCGGTTAAAAAAAGCGTCTTAGAAACGCTAGAAAGTGCTGCTATACAAGAGATATTTAGATGATAACCACTATTAAAATGTAAAATTTCCTTATCTTTAAATTTAGTCTTTAAAAAACTTTCTAATTCTTCATAAATTTCAAAATTTCCACTCAAACTTCTTGAACTCGAACTTGAAAAAAATAAATCTTGCTCTTTTAAGGTGTTCAAAAACTCAGCTTTTAACTCTTTAGAAGACGCCAAATAAAGATAATCATTTCCTGCTAAATTTAAAAGTTTTTGATCTTGCTTATAAACAAATTTATTTTCATGTTTTAAAGGCGTTAGAGTTCTTAGATTGTGATTTTGCTCTAGATCTTGCAAAATTTTTTCAAGCTTCATTTTTTTCCTGTAAATTTAAAAATTTAAAGTATTATTTTGCCAAAATATTTTTAAAAAAGAAGTTATGATGCAAAATCAAATCTTAAAAAATCTCGATTTAAAACACATTTGGCACCCTTGCACACAAATGAAAGATCACGAAACTTTACCTTTAATCCCTATAAAAACAGCAAAAGGCGTGTGGCTTTATGATTTTGATGATAAAGCTTATATGGATTGTGTGAGTTCTTGGTGGGTAAATCTTTTTGGTCATTGTAATGAAAAAATCGCAAATGCCATTAAAAAACAAGTTAATGAGCTTGAACATGTGATTTTAGCAGGTTTTACACATGAGCCTATCATCAAACTTTCGGCTAGACTTTGTGAAAAAGTGGGGCGTGATTTTAATAAATGTTTTTATGCAGATAATGGCTCAAGTGCCATTGAAGTAGCACTTAAAATGAGTTTTCATTATCATTTAAATAAAGGTTTGAAAAAAAATAAATTTTTATCCCTAAGCAATTCCTATCATGGTGAAACCTTAGGGGCTTTAAGCGTAGGCGATGTTGCGCTATATAAAGATACTTACAAAGCCTTGCTTTTAGAGTGTTTAAGCACTCCTGTGCCACAAGGTAAAGACTATACTAAAGAGCTTGAAATTTTAAAAGATATTTTAGAAAAACACTCGAGTGAAATTTGTGCTTTTATTCTTGAACCCTTGGTGCAATGTGCGGGAAATATGCACATGTATGAAGTTGGTTTTATCGATGAAGCGATCAAGCTTTGCCATGATTTTAATGTGCAAGTGATTTTTGATGAAATTGCAGTGGGTTTTGGACGCACAGGAACTTTGTTTGCCTTGCATCAATGCAAACAAAGCCCTGATTTTATCTGTCTTTCAAAGGGAATTACAGGAGGATTTATGCCTCTTTCTGTGGTGCTTACAAAGGATGAAATTTATAATGCCTTTTATGCACCTTATAGCGAGCAAAAAGCCTTTTTACATTCTCATAGTTATACAGGAAATACTCTAGCTTGTGCAGCGGCTAATGCGGTTTTAGATATCTTTGAAAATGAAAATATTTTAGAAAAAAATCAAATTTTAAGCGCCTTTATCCAACAAGAATTTTCAAAACTTAAAAAATTTGATTTTTTAGGAAATTTTAGAACTTGCGGAATGATTAGTGCTTTTGATATTTTAAGTTATAAATATGAACGCGTGGGGCTTTTTGTATTTCAAAAAGCCTTAGAAAAAGGTTTGCTTTTAAGACCTTTGGCAAATACGATTTATTTTATGCCTCCTTACATCATCACAAAAGAACAAATCGTTTATGTAGTAGAGAGTTTAGAGCAGATTTTTAAGGAATTTTAAGTTGTAAAATTTCTTGCATTTGTTCTTTAAAATCTTTATTTAAAATACTATTTTCATCAAAAAAATCAAGATTGATTATAGGAATTTTTGCATAATTTTTTATAAAATCATCTTGTAAGATATCTTTTTTACCCATCATCACAAGGGCTAAAATATTGATATTTCTTTGCTTTAAAGCTTCAATGCTAAGCAAGATATGATTAATACTTCCAAGATAGTATTTTGCTACTAAAATCGTAGGGTGTTTAAAAATATTCATAAAATCAATCATAGTGTAATTTTCATCCATAGGAGAAAAAAGCCCACCCGCAAGCTCAATAAGTAGGTTTTTGCTTTTTGGTAAAATGATATCTAAGGCTTTATAATCAAGCTTTTCTTTGATTTTTCCAAGATGAGGAGAAGCTGGAGTTTGCAAAAAAATACCTTCTTTAAAAATCTTTGTTTTTGGGCTAAATTTTGCAATAAAATCGCTATCTGTTGGAGTTCCTGCTTGAATGAGTTTAAAATAGTCATAGTTAAAATTCGCGCAAAAAGCTGCACTAAAATGTGTTTTTCCTACATCAGTATGTATTCCACTCACATAAATTTGCACAAAAAATCCTTAAGAAAGAAATTTTAAACCTACTGTACAAGCAATAATCACAGCGATTAAAAAAAGTTTTAAAAAACTTTTACTTTCTTTATAAAAAAGTACTCCTATCATTACCCCACCAGCAGTTCCAGCTCCTGTCCATATAGCATAAGCAACACTCATAGCGATATTTTGCATACTTAAGCTTAAAAAAGTAAAAGAAAATCCAAAACACACAATCAAAGCCAAAAGGTAAAGCTTGTTTTTAGTGCTTACAAGTTCTTTCATGATCACCACACCAAAAATTTCACAAGCAGTAGCTAAAAACAAATAAAACCATTCCATAACTAAGCTTCCTTGCTTACCCATTTAAGGGCTATAATGCTTAAAAGTAAAATCGCTATAAGCACAAGTTTAACTATAGAAACAGCCTCGTTAAAAATAAACATTTCATTTAAAACCACCCCAACAGTGCCAATGCCTACAAAAACACTATAAGTAATACTTACTTCAAGTCTTTCACAAGCTTTTAAAAAGCAAGTAAAAGAAATACAAACCCCAATGGCTGTTAAAATATAGTGCCAAATTTCTGTAGAATACTTAAGTCCGCTTACCCAAAAGCATTCTATAATCCCACCTAAGATTATTAAAAACCAAGCTATATTGATATTGAATTTTTCATTCACATGAAGCCTTAAATTAACATAATTTATAAAACAAATTATATCTTAAAGAAATTAAAAGAAGCTATAAATTTACTTTTCCATAAGCCAAAATTAGATATAATCAAAGCTCATTTTTTAAGAAAGGACAAAAGATGTTAGAAGGTATCGTTAGAGAGAGTATCGGTAGAAAAGCTGCTAAAGCTTTAAAAAGAGATGGTTATCTAATCGCAAACATCTATGGAAAAGGATTAGAAAACATCAATGCCGCTTTTAAAGTAAATGAGTTTATTAAGGAAGTTCGTAAAAAAACTACTTTAATTTTTGATGTAAAAGTAGGTTCTCAAACTTTAAGCGTTGTAGTTGTGGATTATCAAAAAGATCCTGTAACTGCAGAACTTAAACATGTGGATTTAAAAGTTGCACAAAAAGGTGTGATTTCTAAATACATGGTTCCAGTTAAAATCACAGGAACAGCTATAGGTCTTAAAAATAAAGGTGTTTTAATCCAATCAAAAAGAAGATTAAAAGTAAAATGTGCAGCTGAAAATTTGCCAAATTTCTTCGAACTTGATGTAAGTAAGCTTGATGTGGGTGATGCTTTGCTTGTTCGTGATATTGTAGTTCCTGCGGGAGTAACTATGATTGATGCTGATAGAGTAGCGGTTGTAGGTGTAGAAAAAGCTAGATGATTTTAGTCGTAGGGCTTGGCAATATAGGCGTAGAGTATGAAAATACCCGTCATAATGTCGGTTTTATGCTAATTGACTTGCTTTTAAAAGAAAGCAATTTTACAAATCTTACAAACTCTAAATTTAAAGGAGAACTTTTTAAAATAGGTTCTTCTTTGCTTCTTCTTAAACCTAGTACTTATATGAATAATTCAGGACTTAGTGTAAAAGCAGTGAATGATTTTTATAAATGCGAAAGAATGATAGTTATCCATGATGATATAGATATAAATTTAGGAGCCTTGCGCTTTAAAAAAGGCGGTTCAAGTGGTGGACATAATGGGCTTAAAAGCATAGATACTTTATGTGGAAATGATTATGAAAGAGTGCGTATAGGAGTGGGAAAGGGTGAAAATGTGATTTCCCATGTTTTGGGCAAGTTTAAAGCCGAAGAAGAAATAACTTTAAGCAAAGTTTTAGAGCATACAAAAAAAGCTTTGCTTGAGCTTATTGAAAATGATGATTTGTCTGCTATATCATCTAAATACAGCCTAAAGGCTTAAGATGTGGATATTTTTTCGTTTTATTTCAGGGATTTATCTAAAAAATTTTTTTATTATATTTTTTTCTTTACTTGGTTTTTATTGTGGTATTGATTTGCTCTTAAATTTTAAAGATCTACCAAAAGCCGCAAATCTTGATTTGCTTTATATTATGTTTTTATCTTTCTCGGCAGTACCTTATGTATTACCCATTTCTTTGATTTTTGCCTTGGTAGTTTCTTTGATTTCCATGATCAGGGCAAATGAATTTGTAAGTCTTTATGCATTAGGACTGAGCAGAAATTATGTTATTTTATTTCCTTTTTTATGGGCTTTATTTTTTTGTTGTATTTATATAGGATTGAATTTTACTTCTTTTGCTTATGCAAATGATTATAAGAGAAATATTTTAAAAAATGGCACTATTATGAATCAAAGTGGAGAAGTGTTTTTGAAATTTAACAATAATTTTGTTTATATTTCAAAGATAAATCATGGACAAAATAGTGCTCAAAATATAAAAATTTTTAATATCAATGATTTAAATTTAAGCTCTTTTGTAAGTGCTAAAAATGCCCATTTTGAAGGTGAAAGTTGGATTTTGCGAGATGGTAATATTACATTATTACCTAAAAATTATGAACTTGCTAATGATGGTTTAAAGATACAAGATTTCTCCGAGCTTAAATCACTTGAGGGTTTTAAACCAAAGATTATAGAAGGGGTTGCTAGTAATAGTGATTATTCAATATCTGACGCACTTGAAAGTTTTGAGCTTTTTAAGGCGCAAAATGTCAATACAGATGCTCTTAAAATCAATCTTTATAAATTTGTTTTTACTCCTTTTTTTGCACCATTTTTAATGCTTATTATGTATTATTTTTTTCCTGTAATAGCAAGATTTTTTAATCTTGCTTTTGTAACTTTTATAGCTTTTGTAGTGACTTTGATGATTTGGGGAGTCTTGTTTTTGCTTACTAGATTAAGCGAAAATAGTGTGATTGCAAGTGAAATTGGCATTGTAGTGCCTATTATAATTTTGGGTTGTTTAAGTGCTTATATGTATTATAAGCATCGATAAATTAAGCTTTGTGTAGTAAAATTATAAAAATTAAAGGTTAAATATGGATTATAAACAATTAAAGCAAGAATTTAATACTCCTTTTTATATTTACAATTTTGATTTCATAAAAGAGCGTTTTTTAAATCTCAAAGAGGCTTTTAAGGCTAGAAAATCTCAAATTTTTTATGCTGTAAAAGCCAATTCAAATTTAAGTTTGTTGCAAATGCTTGCAAATTTAGATAGTGGATTTGATTGTGTGAGTATAGGCGAGGTAAAGCGTGCCTTAAAAGCAGGGGCAAAAGCTTATAAGATTATTTTTAGTGGAGTAGGAAAAACCAAAGAAGAGTTAAGACAAGCTTTAGAATATGATATTTTATATATTAACCTTGAAAGCGAAGCTGAAATGATGCTTTTAGAAAGTGTGGCTAAAGAACTTAATCTAAAGGCAAGAATTAGTATTCGTGTTAATCCAAATGTTGATGCAAAAACTCATCCTTATATTTCTACAGGATTAAATGAAAATAAATTTGGTGTTGAAATTGATATAGCAAGAAAAATGTATCTTTATACAAAAAATTCATCTTTTTTAGAGCCTGTTGGAGTGCATTTTCATATAGGTTCGCAACTTTTAGATATTTCTCCTATTCATGAAGCAGCAGCCATTGTCGCAAAACTTGTAAGAGAGTTAAAAGCCTTGCAAATCGATCTTAAATTTTTTGATATAGGCGGTGGCTTGGGTGTGGCTTATGAAAAAGATGAGTGTGAAGTTGATCTTTATAATTATGCACAAGGTATATTAGCACAACTTCATGGGCTTGATTTAACCATAGGAATGGAGCCTGGAAGGTATTTAGTTGCTAAAAGTGGAGAATTTGTTTGTTCAGTACTTTATGAAAAACAAAATAAAACCAAGCGTTTTGTTGTAGTAGATGGAGCGATGAATGATCTTATACGCCCAAGTTTATACGAGGCTTATCATGAAATAATCTTACCTTATACTCAAGCCCAAGAGAGTTTATGTGATGTTGTAGGTGGAATTTGTGAGAGTGGAGACTTTTTTGCTAAAGCAAGGTCTTTACCTAGCACTCAAAGTGGTGATATAATGGTTATTAAAAATACTGGAGCTTATGGTTTTAGCATGGGTAGTAACTACAATACTCGTAATAAAGTTTGCGAATTAGCCCTTGAAGAAGGACAGGTAAGATTGATCCGTCAAAGAGAAAATTTTGAAAATCAAATCGTTTTAGAAGAGAAATTTTTAAAGGCTTAAAATGTTTTTTTTAGATGTTCAAGGGACTTTAATTTCTGATCATGATAAGAGTTTAATCCATGGTGCTAAAGAATTGATCGATTTTTTAAATGCAAAAAATCTTCCTTATGTTATTATTACTAACAATACAAAAAAACTTGATTTTTTAGAAAAATTACAGCAAAAAGGATTGGCTATAAAAGAAAATGCTTATATTGATCCTTTTAGCGTTTTAAAACACCTTTTAAAACCTTGTAAAGTTGTGGCTTTTGGTGCAGATGAGTTTGTAAAAAGTCTTGAAAATCTTGGTTTTGAACTTGATTTTGTAAATCCTAGTGCTGTGCTTGTAGCTAGTTATGATGATTTTAAATTTAAAGATTTTGCTAGTATGATAGAATTTGCTAGAAGAGAAGTTAGGTTTATAGCTATGCACGAAACTAGCATTTATAAAAAAGATGGCAGGCCTTATCCTGGTGTAGGTAGCATTATGGCTATGCTTAAAAATGCTATTGATTTTAAATACGAGGTTGTGGGTAAGCCTAGCATTGCTTTTTATAAAGAAGCTTTAAATTTGATAAGAAGACAAAATTCAAAAATCGATTTTGAAGATATTAAAATCATTAGTGATGATTTTAGAGGAGATTTGCTTAAGGCAAAAGAACTCGGCATGAAAACCTTGTTAGTTTTAAGCGGCAAAATAAGCGACACAAAAGGGCTTGATACGGATTTGCTTGATGGAGTTTATCCTAGTGTTTTTGAGTTTTTAAAGGAGCTAAAATGCTAAATTTAGAAGAATTTAGAAATAAAATCGATGCGGTTGATGATAAAATTTTAGAACTTTTAAACGAAAGAATGACTTATGTTAAAAGCATAGGCGAGCTTAAACAAAGTAGCGGGGGAAGTATTTATCGTCCTGAGCGCGAAAGAGCCATTATCAATCGTTTAAAAAATGCAAATTTAGGACTTTTAGATCAAAATGCCATAGAGGCAATTTATCAAGAAATTTTTGCAGTTTCAAGAAATTTAGAAATGCCTCAAACTATAGCTTATTTAGGGCCTGAAGGAACTTATACTCATCAAGCAGCAAGAAGTCGTTTTGGAGCGATGAGTCGTTATATAGCCTTGGCTAATATCGAAGATGTTTTTAAAGAGTTAAGCAACAAAGAAGCAAAATACGGTGTTGTGCCTATAGAAAATAATACCGAAGGTGCAGTAGGTATTACTTTAGATTGTCTAGGTAGGTATAATGAGCTTAAAATTTTTGGTGAAATTTATATGGATATTCATCATTCTTTTGTGGGAATTAATGAAAATTTAAAAGAAATCAAACGTATTTATTCGCATCCACAAGGTTATAATCAATGTCGTAAATTTTTAGAAAGTCATGAACTTAGTGCTATAGAATTTGTTCCTTCAAAATCTACAGCTAATGCGGCTTATCTAGCTTCGCAAGATAAATATGCAGCAGCAATTTGCTCTAAAATAGCGGCTAAGCTTTATAATGTGCCTGTGCTTTTTGATAAAATAGAAGATAATGCAGCCAATAAAACAAGATTTTTAATTTTAAGCGATATTAAAAATCCTAAAATGCCAAATTGTAAAACTTCTATTTTAGCACACACAGCACATAAACCTGGGGGGCTTAGCTTTTTATTAGAGCAGTTTAAAAAAGAAAATATCAATCTTACCAAGCTTGAATCTCGTCCTGTAAAATCAAAAGAATTTTTACACAGTTTTTATATAGATTTTGAAGGGCATATTGATGATGAAAATGTAAAAAAAGCTTTAAAAGATATACAAGAGATTGTTTGGCTTGGATCTTATTTATCAGGAGAGAAAGATGAAATTTAATGAATTTTTAAATCATTTAAGCAATTATGAACCCGGCAAAGATATAGAAGTTATTGCTAAAGAATATGGCGTTAAAGAAGTGATAAAATTAGCAAGTAATGAAAATCCTTTTGGCACGCCACCAAAAGCTATAGAATGTTTAAGACAAAATGCAAACAAAGCCCATCTTTACCCTGATGATAGTATGATAGAACTTAAAAGCACATTGGCTCAAAAATACAAAGTTCAAAATGAAAATATTATTATCGGTGCAGGCAGTGATCAAGTGATTGAATTTGCTATACATGCTAAGTTAAATTCTAAAAATGCTTTTTTGCAAGCTGGAGTTACCTTTGCTATGTATGAAATTTACGCCAAACAATGCGGTGCAAAGTGCTATAAAACTCAAAGCATTACTCATAATTTAGATGAGTTTAAAAAGCTTTATGAAACGCACAAAGATGAAATTAAACTCATTTTCTTATGCTTGCCAAACAATCCTTTAGGCGAGTGTTTGGATGCAAGTGAAGTGACCAAATTTATTAAAGGTGTGGAGGAGGATTGTTTAGTTGTGATTGATGCAGCTTATAATGAATTTGCAAGTTTTAAAGATAGCAAAAAACATTTAGAACCTTGTGAATTGATTAAAGAATTTGACAATGTACTTTATTTGGGAACTTTTTCTAAGCTTTATGGATTAGGAGGCTTACGCATTGGTTATGGCATAGCTGATGCTAGTATTATTAGTGCATTTTACAAGCTTCGTGCGCCTTTTAATGTGAGCAATCTTGCTTTAAAAGCAGCAGTTGCAGCAATGGATGATGATGAATTTACTGAAAAAACTTTAGAGAATAATTTTTCTCAAATGGAGCTTTATAAAGAATTTGCTAAAAAACATAATATCAAAATCATTGATAGTTATACAAATTTCATCACTTATTTTTTTGATGAAAAAAATAGTACAGATTTGTCTGAAAAATTGCTTAAAAAGGGTATAATAATAAGAAATTTAAAAAGCTATGGTTTAAATGCTATACGCATTACTATAGGAACATCTTATGAAAATGAAAGATTTTTTACAGAATTTGATAAGATTTTAAGATAGATATAAATCAAATAAAAATATGTAAAATTCGCCAAACTAAGGGATGAGAATTAATGGATTTTAAAAATATGTTTCATCAAATTGGGCAACTTTATCAAAATTTAACTCGCAAGCAGCGTATAGTGATTGCTGCATCTATTGTAGTGGTGGTTGGGTTTTTGGTTTTTTTAGCTTTATTTCGCGGAAGTGGTAGTAATGCAAATAATGGATATGCAGTTTTAGTTGAAAATGTAAGTCCAAGTTCTTCTGCTGCAATTGTAGCTAAACTTGAACAAAATAATATTCCCTATAAATTAGAAAGTGAAAATAAAATTTTAGTTCCACAAGATCAGGTTTATCGTCAAAGAATGTTTATTGCAAGCGAAGGTCTTATAAAAGATAGTCGCGTGGGTTTTGAAGCTTTTGATACTCAAGCTTTTGGAGCTACAAATGAAGAACAAAAGGTAAAATACCAAAGAGCCATAGAAGGCGAACTTGCAAGAACTATTGAGACTTTAGAACCTATTCGTAGCGCTGTTGTACACATAGCATTTCCTAAAGATAGTGTTTTTACCGAAAGGCAAATTCCGCCTACAGCTTCAGTTGTTGTTAATGTTCGCGAAGGCTTAAAGCTTACTAGAAAACAAATTGATGGTATAAAAAATATTGTTTCAGCGGCGGTTCCAAAACTTACTAAAGAAAATGTTAAGATTAGTGATCAAAGTGGTGTGCCTTTAGATGAGCAAGAAGCATATGAAGATGATTTGGTTCGTGCGCAAATTAAATTTAAAAGTGATCAAGAAAAAGCTTTAGAAGATAAGATTATAGAAAATTTAGCTCCTTTTGCAGGTGGTATGGATAAAGTAAAAGTGAGTGTAAATATAGATTTTGATTTTTCCAAGCAAGAATCTCAAAGTGAAATTTATGATCCAAATCCTATAGTGCGTAGCGAGCAAACTTTAAACGAGGAAAGAACAGGTAGAAAAGATCCAGAAATTCAGGGTGTTCCAGGTGCTGTTTCTAATATAGGTCCTGTTGAAGGACTTGACAATAAGGGTCAAATTGACACTTATAAAAAAAATCAAGTTACTACGAATAATGAACTTTCTAAAACTATTACAAATACCAAAAAACAATTTGCAACAGTTTTACGCACTTCAGCAGCTGTTACTATAGATGGAAAATATCAAGATGTGGTTGATGAAAATGGGGATGTGAAAAGCGAATATGTTCCATTAACCAAAGAAGAGCTTGCAAGTGTTGAGAGTATAGTTAAAAATACTATTAATTTTAGTGCTACTAGAGGTGATAGTGTTGTAGTTCAAAATTTACCATTTCATCGTGAGTCGATTAGAGTTGAGAGTAAAGTTAAAACTTTTTATAATCGTTTTATTGAGCCGTTTATTCCACCGGTTAAGTATTTTATTGCAGCGATTTTACTTTTTATTTTTTACAAAAAAGTTATTACTCCATTTACTCAAAAAATGCTTGAAGATGTCGCAGCGCAAGAAGAAATGCAGCAAGGTCCAAATGCTGTTTTAGATGATGTTGAAGATACTTTGGAAAAAATGAATGCAGCAAGGAAAAAAGTTGAAGAACAACTTGGTTTTGGAGATAATTTCAATGAAGATTCTATCCAGTATGAGGTTTTGCTTGAAAAATTGCGTGGTTTGGTAAGTGATAAAAGCGAGGAAATTGCTGCACTTTTGCAAAATTTAATTCAAAACGATAGTGAATTTGGTGAAAAGGATATGTGATGATAAAGCTAAGTGAAGAACAAAAAATGGTCTATGATGATTTATCGATGCCTGAAAAGGTGGCGATATTTCTTATACAACTTGGCGAAGATGCAACAACTTCTGTGTTTTCACATATGGAAATTGATGTAATTACAGAAATTTCACGTTATATTGCTATGGCTAAAAATGTTGATAGATCCGTAGCTACTGCAGTTTTAGAAGAATTTTACACTCTGCTTCAATCAAATCAATATATTAAAAGCGGTGGTTTGGAATATGCTAAAGAAATACTTTTTCGTACTTTTGGACCAGAGATTGCAAATAAAATTCTTGAAAAACTCACTAAAAGTATGGAGAATAATCAAAATTTTGCTTATTTGGCGCAAATTAAACCACAGCAACTTGCAGACTTTATTACCAAAGAGCACCCACAAACCATCGCTCTTATTTTGGCACACATGGATTCTATTCATGCGGCAGAAACTTTAGAGTATTTTAGTGATGAATTAAGGGCTGAGGTGGTTATAAGAATGGCAAATCTTGGCGATATTTCTCCAAGTATTATTAAAAGAGTTTCTGCAGTGCTAGAAAGCAAGCTTGAAAGTCTTACCTCTTATAAGGTTGAAGTGGGCGGCCCAAGAGCAGTAGCAGAAGTGCTTAATCGTTTGGGTCAAAAAGCAAGCAAATCAACCATTACTTATATTGAACAAAGTGATGAACGCTTAGCAGAGACTATTAAAGAGCTTATGTTCACTTTCGATGATATACAAAAACTTAGTACTCAAGCTATAAGAGAAATTTTAAAAGTAGCTGATAAGCGTGATTTAATGATAGGTTTAAAAGGCGCAAGTGAAGAGTTAAAGCAAAAATTCTTAGCCAATATGTCTACGCGTGCAAGCGAAGCTTTTCTTGAAGAAATGGGTTTTTTGGGTGCTGTGCGTGTTAAAGATGTTGAAGATGCACAAAGAAAGGTTGTTGAAGTGGTGCAAAAACTTGCAGAACAAGGTCTTGTTCAAACAGGCGATGCGGATGAAATGATAGAGTAGGTGAGAGATGGTTAATCGTAGCAATGTAATTTCTGGTGGGGCTTCTGATCAGCATGTTGTTGAAGGATATCGTTTTAAAGTTATTTCAGAATTTGATAATCATATAGGTGAAAAAAAACATACTCAAACTCCAGATGAAGAAAATGCTAATATATCTTTAAATGATGAAAAACCAGTCGAAGAAAATCATGCTATTGCCCCTACGCAAGCTGTTATGGAAACTCAAATTCCAACATTTCAACCAAGTTTTGTTGAAGATTTGCTTAAAAAAACAGATGAAATGTCAAGCAATATTATTAAACTTCAAATGCAAATAGAAAGTCAAGAGAATGAATTTAATAACCGCTTAAATTCAGAACTTGAAAATGCTAAAGAAAAATTTGCCAAAGAAGGTTATGAGAAAGCAAAAGAAGAATTTCAAAAGGAATTGAGTGATTTTAAAGATAAGTATTTAAAAAGTATAGCCAAGCTCGATAATGCTTGTGAAAATCTTGAAAATTTTATAGAAAAAAACGAGAAAGAATTAGCAGATACTGCTATAGATATCGCTAAAGAAGTAATCTTAAAAGAACTTGAACTAAATTCAAGTAAGATAGCTTATGCTTTGGCCAAAGATTTAATCGGCGAGCTTAAGGGTGCTAGTGCAATTGAGCTTAAGGTTAATGCAGAGGATTATGAGTATTTAAAAGAGCAATTTGATCAGAATGCTCATATTAAAATAAGTCTTGATGATGCAATTAGCAAAGGAAGTGTTATTATTATAAGTGACGCAGGCAATATAGAATCCAATCTTAACTCTCGTCTAACTAAAATTAAAAAAATGGTGAATAATGAGTAAAAAATTTGCCCATACTCAAGAAGAGTTAGAAAAGCTAAGTTTAAAAGAATTAGAAAATTTAGCAGCATCTATACGTGAAAAAATCATACAAGTTGTGAGTAAAAATGGTGGACATTTAAGTTCAAATTTGGGTGCTGTAGAACTTAGTATAGCAATGCATTTGGTTTTTGATGCAAAAAAAGATCCTTTTATTTTTGATGTGTCACATCAATCTTATACACACAAGCTTTTAAGCGGAAAAGAAGAAATATTTGATACTTTAAGACAAATCAATGGTTTAAGTGGTTATACAAAACCTAGCGAGGGAGATTATTTTGTAGCAGGGCATTCTAGCACCTCTATTTCTTTGGCAGTAGGTGCTTGTAAGGCCATTGCTTTAAAGGGTGAAAAACGTATTCCTGTTGCTTTGATTGGAGATGGTGCTTTAAGTGCGGGTATGGCCTATGAGGCTTTAAATGAATTGGGTGATTCTAAATTTCCTTGCGTAATACTTTTAAATGATAATGAAATGAGTATTTCAAAACCAATTGGAGCAATTTCAAAGTATCTTTCTCAGGCTATGGCAACGCAGTTTTATCAAAGTTTTAAAAAGCGTATTGCTAAAATGTTGGATATATTGCCTGATAGTGCTACTTATATGGCCAAGCGTTTTGAAGAGAGTTTTAAACTTATTACTCCTGGGCTTTTGTTTGAAGAATTAGGGCTTGAATATATAGGGCCTATTGATGGACATAATTTAGGTGAAATTATTTCTGCATTAAAACAAGCAAAAGCTATGCAAAAGCCTTGTGTGATACATGCTCAAACCATAAAGGGTAAAGGCTATGCTTTAGCTGAAGGAAAACATGCTAAATGGCACGGGGTGGGAGCTTTTGATATAGATAGTGGAGAGAGTGTTAAAAAAAGTGATGCTAAAAAATCTGCTACTGAAATTTTTTCTAAGAATTTGCTTGATTTAGCCTCAAAATATGAAAATATTGTTGGGGTTACGGCGGCTATGCCAAGTGGAACAGGTCTTGATAAGCTTATAGAAAAATATCCAAATCGTTTTTGGGATGTGGCTATTGCAGAACAGCATGCAGTAACTTCTATGGCCGCTATGGCAAAAGAAGGATTTAAACCTTTTATTGCAATATATAGCACCTTTTTACAGCGTGCTTATGATCAAGTGATTCATGATTGTGCGATTATGAATTTAAATGTGGTTTTTGCTATGGATAGAGCAGGGATAGTAGGCGAAGATGGGGAGACGCATCAAGGTGTTTTTGATCTTAGTTTTTTAGCTCCTTTGCCAAATTTCACTCTTTTAGCTCCAAGAGATGAACAAATGATGCAAAATATAATGGAGTATGCTTATTTACATCAAGGACCTATTGCTTTTCGTTATCCTAGAGGGAGTTTTATTTTGGATAAAGAATTTAATCCTTGTGAGATAAAACTTGGTAAGGCGCAATGGCTTGTAAAAAATAGTAGTGAAATTGCTTTTTTAGGTTATGGACAAGGTGTGGCAAAAGCGTGGCAAGTTTTAAGAGCCTTGCAAGAAATGAATAATAATGCTAATTTGATTGATTTAATTTTTGCTAAACCTTTAGATGAAGAGCTTTTGTGTGAGCTTGCTAAAAAAAGTAAAATTTGGTTTATTTTTAGTGAAAATGTTAAAATTGGCGGTATAGAAAGTTTAATTAATAATTTTTTACAAAAATATGATTTGCATGTAAAAGTTATTAGCTTTGAATATGAAGACAAATTTATTGAACATGGAAAAACAAGTGAGGTGGAAAAAAATCTAGAAAAAGATGTCAATAGTTTGTTGACGAAAGTTTTAAAATTTTATCATTAAATAATAAAAAATATTATTTAATATAAACTTCTTTTAATAAAAATTTTATTATTATTTCCACTTAAAAAAGCAAGGAATAAATACAATGGAATTACTACAAATGCTTAAAAAACATGAGTTAAAAGCTACTCCGCAAAGACTATGTGTTTTAAAAATTTTAAAAAGACATGAGCATCCTAATATTGATGAATTATATACAGAAATTAAAAAAGAATACCCTTCAATCTCTTTAGCGACGGTTTATAAAAATCTTAATACTTTACAAGAACAAGGTTTAGTTGTTGAAATCAATGTTTTAAATCAAAAAACTTGTTACGATATCTATGAAGAAGAACATATTCATGTTGTTTGCGCCAAATGTGGTGGTATAGAGGATTTAAGTTTTAAAGATGCTAAGCTTTATGAATATCAAGAGCATTTAGAAAAAAAGATAGGCAATCTCATCAATCATCTGTCCGTTTGTGCTTATGTTGATAGTTGTAAAAAGTGTCATTAAGCAAAATAAGGTTAAAATAACCCATATATTTTAAGGGTTATTTTAATGGTTTATGAAATTCAAAAAAACTTTTTACTATCTGATTGTACTCTTTTAGGGAATTTAAAAAAAGATAATATACCTTTTCGAAATTCTAAATTTGAAACTTTTTATACTCAAATAACTTCAAATCATAGTGTTAAATTTCAAAGTTTTTGCAATGAATTTTATAAAATTACAAAATTTAATAATTCAATTTTAGAACAGAATCAAGAAGAGAAAATTTCTAAAAAAAAATTTGAAAAAGCTCGAAAAAAGATTATAGGAAAGAGTATTAAAAAAGAACGCTTCGAATTTAAATTTTGCTCTTTAAAAAGTTATATTGATATGTATGAAGAGCCTAAAATTTGTATTTTAAAAATATTTTTTCCAACATTGGATAGTTCCAATGAATTTAAAATTCCTAAAGATTTTAAAATTCAAAAAGAATTACATCATGATTTAAATTCTAAACATATCGTTTTATATGGTTTTGAATATCAAAAGTTTGATATAGAGAAATGTTTTAAAATTATAGAAAAAAATCAGAATTTTAGCTTGGATTTTCCAAATTATATTAATGCTTATGATGGATTTAGGATTTTTTTATTTTATTTATTTAAAAAATTAAAATTTTATTGGACTTTATCTTTAGAGAGAAAAGATAAGCAAAGTTTATGTGAATTTTTATTTTGTTCAAGAAGTTTGTATATAGTTTTATCAAGCATGAATACTATTTTAGATAAAAATTTGAGTAATATTTTGGCTTTAAAGTTTAAAGATATAACGAAAAAAACTCAAGATATTTTAGCAAGTGAAAATTCAAATCAAGATTTATTGCTATTTTTAAGCGATGAAAAAATCCAAGATTTGTTTAATGATTTTGATTTTTTCATAAAGGAAAATTCTTTTTATGAAGGCGATTGCAAAGATAGGTTTTTTAAACAACTTGTTGCGTTAGAACTTAGAAAAAAAATTATTTTATTTAGAAAAAATATACTAAAAAATTTTGATTTAGAGCTTTTTGAAAATAGTTTTTTTGAATTGGCAATATTTTTAGAATATTTTTATCGTTTTTTAGAGATAAAAAATTTAAACAAACTTTATGAAAAATATTGCAAAGATAGAGATAAAAATATTTTTTCGAAAATAATCAATAATAAAAATAAATTTTGCAAATTGCTTAAAAAATCAAGTAAAAATTTGAAAATTTACAAAGGATAAAAATGCAAAAACAAGAAAAAATTATAGAAATGTTTAATCAAATTGCACCTACTTATGATAAGGCGAATAGAATTTTAAGCTTTGGAGCTGATGTAGCGTGGCGCAAAAAAGCTTGTCAAAGAGTGATGAGTTTGTATTTAAAAAAAGATTTAAAAATCGCTGATATTGCCTGTGGCACAGGGGATATGATAGAGATTTGGCAAGAGAGTGCTTTAAAAATGGAAAAAAATATTTTAAATATTAAAGGTATTGATCCAAGTAGTGGCATGCTAAATATTGCAAAAGAAAAATTTCCAAATGTCGAATTTATAGAAGCAGGGGCGCAAAATTTACCTTTAGAAAGTCAAAGTTTAGATATTTTAAGCATTAGTTATGGCATTCGCAATGTTGTAGAAAGACAAAAAGCCTTAAGTGAATTTGCTAGAGTACTTCAAAAAGATGGTATTTTGGTAGTTTTGGAATTTACAAAAAGAGAAAAGGGTGGATTTATAGCAGCTTGTAGAGATTTTTATCTTAAAAATATTTTACCAAGTATAGGTGGGATAATCAGTAAAAATAAAAGTGCTTATGAGTATTTGCCAAACTCTATTGAAGGATTTTTAAGTAAGGAAGAGTTCATCTTAGAACTTAAAAATGCTGGTTTTGAAATACTTGATTATAAAAGTTTTAGCTTTGGCGTGAGTTCAATGTTTATAGCAAAAAAACTATGACACCAACAGAATTAAATCTTAAAGCAAAGGCTTTATTAGAAACACATTTTGATGATATAGTTTTAAGTGGAGAAATTTCAAAAATTACTTTGCATGGTTCAGGACATTGGTATTTTGATTTAAAAGATGAAAGATCAAGCATTGCTTGTGCTATGTTTAAAGGAGCTAATTTAAAAGTCGGATTTAAACCAGCTGTGGGGAATTTTTTAGAGCTTTGTGGAAGTGTAAGTTTATATCCTGAAAGTGGTCGTTATCAATTTATCGCTACTAGTATGAAAAAAGCAGGTTTTGGGGATTTGGAAGCACAGTTTTTGGCTTTAAAAGAGCGTTTGCAAAAAGAAGGACTTTTTGATCCACGCTTTAAAAAATCTTTGCCAAAATTTCCTAAAAAAGTAGGCATTATCACTTCAAAAACTTCTGCTGCTTTGCAAGATATGTTAAAACTTATTCACCAAAAAGAATATTTTTTGGCAAAAATTTATATTTTTGATGCTTTAACTCAAGGAAATAATGCTCCTTTTTCTCTTATACAAGCTTTAAAAAAAGCCGATGATATGGATTTAGATGTTCTTATTATAGCACGTGGTGGAGGAAGCAGAGAAGATCTTTTTTGTTTTAATGATGAAAATTTAGCAAGAGAGATTTTTAAAGCAAAAACTCCTATTATTTCAGCCATAGGACATGAGATTGATTATGTTATTAGTGATTTTGTTGCAGATTTTAGAGCTCCAACGCCTTCAGCTGCTATAGATACTTTGTTTTATTCTAAGTTGGATATAGAGCAAAGTTTGGATTTAATGGAAGAAAAATTAATGCAACTTTGGAATTATAAAATACAAAATTATGAAAATTTGCTTTTAAATTTAAGCAAATTTTTCAAATTTAATTCTTTGCCAAAAATAATAGATGAAAAAATAAAACAAAGCCATAATATAGAAAAGCAATTAAATCATCTATTGGCAAATCAAATGCGTTATAATGAATTAAAATTAGATAAATTGCAAAATGCTTATTTGCAACATGAGAATTTTTTTAATAAAAGCAAAAAGTTTATTTGTATCAGAAAAAATGGTAAAATAGCAAATTTAGAAGATCTTAAGAGTGATGATATCGTTATTTTAAGTTCTCAAACTTCTCAAAAAGAAGCAAAAATTTTATAAGGATAGATTATGAGAAAAATCAATTTCAGTGCAGGGCCATCGACTTTACCTTTAGAAATTTTAGAGCAAGCTCAAAAAGAACTCTGTGATTATCAGGGTAGGGGTTATTCTATAATGGAAATTTCTCACCGCACAAAAGTATTTGAAGAAGTGCATTTTGGAGCACAAGAGAAAGCTAAAAAACTTTACGAGTTAAATGATGATTATGAAGTATTATTTTTACAAGGTGGAGCAAGTTTGCAATTTGCTATGATTCCTATGAATTTAGCTTTAAATGGGGTTTGTGAATATGCAAATACAGGAGTTTGGACAAAAAAAGCGATTAAAGAAGCACAAATTTTAGGTGTCAATGTTAAAACCGTAGCAAGTAGTGAGGAAAGTAATTTCGATCATATTCCTAGAGTGGAATTTAGCGATAATGCTGATTATGCTTATATTTGTTCTAACAATACTATTTACGGCACTCAATATCAAAATTATCCTAAAACTAAAACTCCTTTGATTGTGGATGCATCGAGTGATTTTTTTTCTAGAAAAGTAGATTTTTCAAATATTGCTCTTTTTTATGGCGGAGTGCAAAAAAATGCTGGAATTTCGGGTTTAAGTTGTATTTTTATCCGTAAAGATATGTTAGAAAGATCTAAAAATAAACAAATTCCTAGTATGTTAAATTATTTGACTCATGCTGAGAATCAGTCCTTGTTTAACACGCCTCCAACCTTTGCCATTTATATGTTTAATCTTGAAATGGATTGGCTTTTAAATCAAGGTGGGCTTGATAAAGTGCATGAGAAAAATTCTCAAAAAGCTACTATGCTTTATGAATGTATTGATTTAAGTAATGGATTTTATAAAGGACATGCAGATAAAAAGGATAGATCTTTAATGAATGTGAGTTTTAATATTGCTAAAAATAAAGATTTAGAGCCTCTTTTTGTAAAGGAAGCCGAAGAAGCTGGAATGATAGGACTTAAAGGACATAGAATTTTAGGAGGAATTCGTGCAAGTATTTATAATGCGCTTAATTTGGATCAGGTAAAAACCTTGTGTGAATTTATGAAAGAATTTCAAGGAAAATATGCATGATAAAGCGTTTTGATGAGTGCGATAGAATGTCGCAAATTATTGTTTTTGATAAATATTTTAAGACTGCAGGACAAGTGGCTTTTGAACCTAGCGGAGATATTAAAAAACAAACTAAAGAAGCGCTTGCAGAACTTGATGCTTTGTTTGAAAAAATAGGCGCAAACAAAGGAGATTTGATTCAAATTCAAATCTGGTTAGCTAATATGCAAGATTTTGATGCAATGAATGAAATTTATGATGCTTGGATTAAAAATTATCCTAAACCTGTTAGAGCTTGTGTAGGAAGTGCTTTAGCAGAGGGTTATTTGGTAGAAATTCAAGCTTTTGGAAAGCTAAGAGAGAATTAAAAATTCTCTCCTCCAAATTTTAAAAGCGCAGATCCCCAAGTAAAACCACCGCCAAAAGCATCTAGTAAGATCAGATTTCCTTTTTTAAGTCGACCTTCTTCATAGGCATCATTCATTGCCATAGGTATAGAAGCAGCTGAAGTATTGCCATATTTTTGTACAGTGATCACACATTTTTCATCGCTTAGATTGAGTTTTTCTTGGACGGCTTTAATGATGCGTAGATTAGCTTGATGAGGAATAAAAAGATCAATTTCTTGTGCTAAAATGTTATTTTTAGCTAAAATTTCTACAACATCATTACTAAGCGTGTTTACTGCTATTTTAAAAACTTCATTGCCTTTCATTTGCATAGAAAGTGTTTGACATAGGCTTGATTTTTGCGATCTTTGAGTCATTAAAAGATCTCCATAATTACCATTGCTTGCAGTATGTACATCAAGGATATGATTTTCATTATCCAAACTTACAACTCCAGCACCTGCACCGTCTCCAAAGAGTATGCAAATACTTCTGTCATTGTAATCCATAATTGAACTTGTTTTTTCAGCTCCTATGATTAAAACATTTTTTTTCAAACCACTTTCTACTAAGGCTTTAGCTTGTTCAAGCAAATAGATAAAACCAGAACAAGCTGCTGAAATATCAAAAGCGCTAATATTTACAAGTCCTAAATTTGAAGCAATTTTACAAGCCGTTGAAGGCATAGTAAAATAATCAGGACTTAAAGTAGCTACAAGAATCGCATCAATATCTTCAGGTTTTAAATTTGCTCTTTCTATGGCTTTTAATGCAGCTTTTGTGCCCAAATCGCTAGTATTTTCATTTTCACTAGCAATGCGCCTTTCTTTAATACCTGTGCGTCTAGTGATCCATTCATCGGTGGTATCTACCATTTTTTCAAGATCAGCATTGCTTAAAATTTTTTCTGGAATATAAGAAGCTATACTTTTAAGACTGGCTTTAAGCATTGTATTTCCCAAGTTCATTTTCTATAAATTTATTGATATGAGATTGGCTAAAATTTATAGCTTGAAAAATTGCATTTTTAATAGCTCTAGAATCGCTTTTTCCATGACTTATGATCACGCAGCCATTAACTCCAAGAAGGGGTGCTCCGCCATATTCTTGCCAATCTGTGTGTTTTTTTAATTTTTTAAAAGATGGCTTCATAAGTAAAGCACCTATTTTAGAAATAAAAGATTGCTTTACTTCGTTTTTTAGAAGTTGAAAAATAGCTGTTGCCACACCTTCACAAGCCTTTAAGATAACATTTCCATCAAAACCATCGCAGACTAAAACATCTATTTCACCATTGAAAATATCTCTACCTTCAGCATTACCTATAAAATTTGGAATTTTTTTCATAAGCTGATGACTTTCTTTGGTAAGTTCATTACCTTTGCATTCTTCTTCACCATTAGAAAGTAAAGCAAGGCGTGGTTTTTGAATTTGCATAATTTCTTTAGCATAAACTTCACCCATTATGGCAAATTGAAATAAATTTTCAGCTTTACAATCTGTATTAGCTCCAACATCCAAAAGTAAAGTTTTGTTAACGATATTTGGCATTAAAGTGGCAATAGCAGGTCTTGAAATACCTTTAAGTCTTCCAAGCCTTAAGGTAGCCAAAGACATACTTGCTCCACTATGACCCGCTGAAACTACAGCATCTACTTTTTTTTCTTTTAATAAATTAATAGCTTTGTATATGGTTGTTTCTTTATTTTTTAAAGCATCTGTGGCATTTTCATTCATCGAAAAAATTTCACTAGCTTCTTCGTATTGTATATATTGCTCTAATTTTTTTGGTATTAAAGGTTTTAGAATTTTAGAATTTCCCACTAAGATAGCGTTAAAAGGTTTTGCTTCTAGTGCCTTTAAAACGCCTTCTATAATGGGTTTTTCTCCAAAATCACCACCCATTGCATCAATGGCAATGTTAATCATTGATTTTAATATTCCTTAGTTGTTGGATTCGCACGGTGAGGCATTTTGTAGCTTCCATCTTTGTCTTTTATAGGCATAGGAAGACTAACTTTATAGTGAGTTCTGCGTTTAGCTGCACGAGTTTTGCTCACTCTTCTCTTTGGTACTGCCATTTTTTCTCCTTTATAAAATTTAATTAATTATTGCAATTTATGCAATAAAAATAATCACTCAAATAAGCTTCAAGCTCGCTGATAGCAACTTCTATTAAATCAATATGTCCATCGAAAAATTCTATAGTATTGCTCAATTTGTTTGCTTCATCTTTAAAAATACCATCACTTGCAAAAAGTTCTAAATTTTCTTTAATTTCAAGTTCTAACTCAGTTCCACAACTATCACAAGGTCTATAGATAAAACCTTGCATAATAGCATTTATTTTAACAAGCTTAGGATTTATTTTTACTAAATTTCCTTCAAAAATCATATTCTCAAGATTAAGTTTAAAAGGATATTCCTTTATGTTAATCTTAGAAAAAGGGATTTTCATTTAGCAAATTTCGTTTGGTTTAAAGAAAAATTCAACTTCTATTTTTGCATTTTCCAAGCTGTCGCTTCCATGAACAGCATTAGCATCAATACTCTCAGCAAAATCGGCTCTAATTGTTCCTGCTTTAGCTTCTTTAGGATTTGTCGCTCCCATTAAATCTCTATTTTTTAATACGGCACCTTCTCCTTCTAGTACAGAAACAACAACAGGACCGCTAATCATAAATTCAATCAAGTCTTTAAAAAAAGGTCTTTCTTTATGAACAGCATAAAAATTTTCAGCTTGTTCTTTGCTAAGTTGAACTTTTTTCATTGCAGCGATTCTTAATCCATTGCTTTCAAAACGATCTAAAATTTTTCCTATAACACCTTTTTTAACAGCATCAGGTTTAATTATAGATAAAGTTTTTTCCATCTTTGTAATAACTCCTTGTTTTAATAAAGCTTAAAATTATACTTGAATTTGTTTAAAGAAAGTTAAATTAAAAGAAAAAGCTAGAGATTCCTAGCTTTTTCTTTTTTTAAAATTATGCAAAAACTGGAGTGTCCCCACTTCTCATATCAGCGCCAATATTATCACGACTTGGTTGTCCTGATTCTACAGCACTCCAAACTATACATCCATCTGTTGGGCAAGCGCTAGCACAGGCTGGTTGATCATTATGTCCTACGCATTCAACGCATTTGTTTGCATAAACATAATATCTATCTTCACCTTCTGGATTGTTAGCATCATCAACGATAGCACTCACTGGACACTCATCAATACAAGAACCACAAGCAATACATATATCTGTAATTTTTACAGCCATTTTTTCTCCTTTTTAATATTAAGATTTAAATGATTTTAGCATAAAATTCTTAAATAAGGTAAATTTTGATAATCAAAATTTACCTTATTTGATAATAATTATAACTTTCTTAAATTTTTAATATTATTTTGGATATTTAAAAAAAAATAAAGATTTAAACGATATAATTTCGTTATCAATAAAATTTATTATTTAGGAGAAAATATGATAGTTACTAAAAAAGCTTTAGATTTTACTGCTCCAGCGGTATTAGGAAACAATGAAATTGTTCAAGATTTTAATCTTTACAAAAACATAGGCCCAAAAGGAGCGGTAGTATTCTTTTATCCAAAAGATTTTACTTTTGTTTGTCCTTCAGAAATTATAGCTTTTGACAAAAGATATCAAGAATTTAAAAACCGCGGTATTGAAGTAATTGGAATTTCAGGAGATAATGAATTTTCACATTTTGCTTGGAAAAATACTCCAGTAAATCAAGGTGGTATTGGTCAGGTTAAATTTCCGCTTGTTGCTGACTTAACTAAGCAGATTGCTAGAAATTTTGATGTACTTTATGCAGAAGCAGTTGCCCTTCGTGGTTCGTTCTTGCTTGATGCTGATGGAACAGTTCGCCATGCTGTGGTTAATGATTTACCACTAGGTAGAAATATAGATGAAATGTTAAGAATGGTTGATACTATGCTTTTTACAAATGAGCATGGTGAAGTTTGTCCTGCAGGATGGAATAAGGGCGATGAAGGTATGAAAGCTAACCCTAAAGGCGTGGCTGAATATCTTGGTAAAAACGAAGCTAAACTTTAATTTCTTAGTATAAAGCCTCTTCATGAGGCTTTTTCTTCATTTTTATTCTTTAATTGAAATTCATAAATTTTCTACTATAATTTTACACACATATTAAAATTTTTACTTAGGCTAAAATATGGCAGGCGAAGATCAAGAAAAAACAGAAGAACCCACGTCCAAAAAGATAGAAGATGCGCGTAAAGAAGGTAATGTTCCAAAGTCTCAAGATGCGGCAGCTATTGTAACTTTGATAATTGGAGTAACTATAACTTTACTTATGATGAGTTTTATGGGCGAGAGAATTGTAAATTTATATAGATACTATCAAAGTTTTATTGGTGTTGAATTTGATTTGCGTATTATTCAAGCCATTATGATTAAAAGCATTTTTGAGGTTTTAATTATTCTTGCACCTATTGTTTTAAGTATTATGATTGCTGGGGTTTTGGGAAATATTATGCAATTTGGTTTTATTTTTACAACTAAACCTATTATGCCAAATTTAGGAAAAATCAATCCTCTAAAAGGTTTAAAAAACCTTTTTTCATTGAAAAAAATTGTTGAAAGTATAAAAATTATTTTAAAAGTGGGTATTGTTTTTACTATAGCTTTTATAGTTTTACTTAAATTTATGCAAGAGCTTCCAAGAGTTGAGCTTTATACTATGGTTGCACAGCTTACTTGGCTAAGAGACAGAGCTATTGTTTTAGCAGCTATTGTTATAGTTGCTTTTTTAATTATTGCTGTTTTAGATGTTTTTTTGGTGCGTTTTCAGTATTTTAAAGGTTTGCGTATGAGCAAACAAGAAATAAAAGATGAGTATAAACAAATGGAAGGAGATCCTCAGGTTAAAGGTAGAATTCGTAGACTTCAAATGGAAGCTGCGCGTCGTCGTATGGTTCAAGATGTTGCAGGTGCGGATGTGGTGATCACAAACCCAACGCATTATGCCGTAGCTATTCGTTATGATACAAGTAAAGAACAAGCCCCTAGGGTTGTTGCCAAAGGAGTGGATTTTCTCGCTCTTCGCATAAAACAAGTAGCCTATGAAAATAATGTTGTGGTTTATGAAAATCCTCCTTTAGCAAGAGAGCTTTATAAAGCTTGTGATGTTAATGATCTTATTCCTAGGGAAATGTTTAAAGCTGTAGCTGAGGTGCTAGGATTTGTTTATAATACAAATAATAAGAGTCGTTTAGCTGGTCAAGTAAAAAAAGGAAACTAAAACTTTTAAGGTGTTTTAGTTCCTATTTTATTGATAAGTTCAAGAACAGATTTTTGAGTGCTTGTATCTGCTGTATCGACTTTAAAATATATTTCTACTCTATTATTTTCTAAGGCTTGCGGATTTCCATTGATGGGATTATTAAGCCCGTAGCTTTTAATGCTAATATTTTTCAAATTTGCTCCACCTTCTATAAAATATTTTAATACATTTTCTGCTCTTTGGTAGGCGAGTTCATAACTTCTTATAATAGAGTCGCTATTGTCTGTATAGCCTCTAATTTCTATTTTTGCTTGAGGTGGCAAATATGTTGTTAGTTCAGCCATACGTTTTAAATAATCTTGTATATCAGCTGAAACGATTTGAGTGCTACCTCTTTCAAATTCAACTTTGGATGGAAGGTTAAGAGCAACCTGATTGTCGCTTTGATCTAGAGCCGCTTGAAGACGTTTGATGGTTTCTTGCTGTGTCATAGTCATTTGTTTTAACGATTTGAGTTCATCACTTTCTTCTTTTGCTGCACCCTTATATTTTTCTTGGGTTTTGCTCTCTTCTTTGACTGTTTGAGTAGAGGTATAATCAAAGATTTTAACAAATTCGGTTTTTAAAGCCTCTACTTTAGCAGGATTTGTTTTAGAAATTGCCCAAAGAGCAATAAAAAGCGCCAAAAGCAAACTTAGAAAGTCTGCATAAGGTACAGCCCATTTTTCACCTGCAGGACATTCTGGACATTTATGTTTCTTGGCCATTTTTAACCTTTGTCAAATTGTGAAATTTTTGGATCATCGTGACTTAAGAAATTAAAAAGCTTAGCTTCCAAATCTCTAGGATTCGCACCTTCTGCAATTCCTTTTATGGCTTCAGTGATGACAATTTGCTCTTTTACAAGATCCATTCCATTAGCTTTCATTTTTCTTCCCCAAGGTGCAAAAAGCGCATAAGCACCAAAAATCCCAGTAACCGTAGCTGTAAAAGCACCTGAAATACCCGCTGCCATTGCTTGAGGATTGTCTAGCAATTTAAGAGCTAGAATAAGACCAAAAACCGCTCCAACAAGTCCCATGGTAGGGCAAGTTTCTCCAAATACTATCCAATATTCTGCACATTCTTTATAATGCTCTTCAAGTTGTTCGGTTTGTATTTCCATGCTTTCGTGAATTTCTTCAAAGCTTTTACCATCTACAAGCATCATCATAGCATTTTTTAAAAATTCATTTTCAATCTCATTGGTTCTTGATTCTAATGCTAAAAGCCCATCTCTTCTTGCAATAATGGCAAATTCTATTAACTGGGCTATCCTTTCAGGTAGATTTACTCCAGAGCCTTTAAAGACAACTTTGAGTTCTTTATAAGCTGCTTTTACAATTTTTTTATGTGTAGAAGTCATTGCACAAAATGCAGCTGTTGGCATAACTATAAGAAAGGAAGAAAGATGTACAACATGTAAAGGATTACCACCTTCTAGTATATCTCCTACTGAAATACTAGTAACTGCAAGCACCATTCCCAGTATGGTTGAAAGATCCATATAAATATCTCCTTGATTATTTTAAATCGCCCCAATTTTTGGCAATACTTGAGCTTGTTTTTAATTTTATTTTTAATTTTACTATATTTTCCATAATATCTCTAGTTTTTTTTACAAAATTTTCACATAAATCATCTTTTACTTCAAAAATTAATTCATCATGAATTTGCAAAATAAGCTTTTTGTCTTCATTTAATTCTTTATTGATTTCTAGCATTGCAAGTTTGATTACATCTGCTGCTGAACCTTGCAAGATTGAATTAATGCTTTCTCTTTCATACATGGCAATTTGCATAGGTTTTGCATTTTCAAAATCAAAATAACGCTTGCGACCGCTTAAAGTAGTGATAAAACCATTTTGTTTAGCTTCGTTTTTAACTGTTTCAAAATATTTTTTAATGCTAGTAAAATTTTCAAAATATTTTTCTATATAAGATTTGGCTAAATGAGCTTCTATTTTTAAATTTTGACTTAAAGTTTTATAGCCCATGCCATAAATAAGTCCAAAATTTATACTTTTTGCAACACTTCTGGTTTCATAATTGCTTTCTCCAAAAATCATTATAGCTGTTCTTGCATGTGTATCTTCATCGTTAGCAAAAGCATTTAAAAGTTTTTCATCTTCGCTAAAATGTGCAAGCATTCTCAGTTCGATTTGAGAATAATCAAGAGAGATAAAACTAAATCCATCTTTAGCTACAAAGCAAGATTTATAATCTTTTGCGTATTGTCCGTGTGCAGGAATATTTTGCAAATTTGGATCTTTAGATGAAAGGCGACCCGTTGCAGTTCCAGTTTGTAAAAAACTTGAGTAAATGCGTGAATTTTCATCTTTTAACGCTAGTTTTAACAAAGGTTCGCAATAAGTGGAATAAAGTTTGGCAAGTTCTCTATAATCTAAAATTTTGGCAATTACAGGATGTTTATCTAAAAGTGCATTTAAAACTTTTTCATCGGTAGAATATCCTGTTTTTCCTTTTTTTCCACTTGGAAGTTTAAGTTTTTCAAAAAGTATATCACCTACTTGTTTAGGTGAGTTTAGGTTAAATCTATCCTCACAAAGAGTATAAATTTCTTCACTTAAATTTTTGATTTCATTTTCAAATTTTTTCATAAGGGCTTCAAGTGCATTTGTATCAAGCTTTATGCCATTTTCTTCCATCATCATAATGATTTTAATGAAATCAAATTCACAGTTTTTAGCAAGTTCTAATAAAGGAGTTTCAAGATTTTTTAAAAAATAAAGATAAAATCTTAACGTGATATAAGCATCTTCTGCGGCGTATTTGCAAGCTTTTTCAAGTTCTACACTTGCAAAATTTTCTCCTTTTTTAACAAGGCTTTCAAAATGCAAGGTTTCGTAATTAAAAAGTCTTAAGGCTAAATCATCCATATTTACTCTTAAAGAAGGATTTTTAAGCCATGCTAAAATCATTGTATCTGCGTATTTTTGAGGTAAATTTAATCCAAAATTATTTTGAATGATTTTAAAATCATATTTGAGATTGTGCCCTATAACAAAATGATTAAAGATTAGTTCTATGGCTTTTTTGGCATTTTGCAATGAGATTTGCTCACCTACTCCAAGATAATTATGAGTTAAAGGCACATAAAAGGCTTCGTTTTCACTCATACAAAAACTAAAACCAACAATTTTTGCCTCTTTTGTATCAAGTCCTGTAGTTTCGGTATCAAAAGCAATAATACTTTCTTTATCAAGAGTATTTAAAATTTCAAAAAGTTTGTTTTCATCTTGTATTAAAGTGGCTTTAAAACCTAAATTTTTATCTTTATTATCAGGATTTTGACGCAGTTTTTTAAGCAAAGCATTAAGTTCGTAATGTTCTAAAATTTCAAGTATTTTTAAAAGAGGTTCTTCATCAGGATAAGTGGCTTTTTCTATAAGATCTTGCACTTCTAAATTTTCATACAAAGAAGCTAATTTTTTGCTTAAAAATGCATTTTCCTTACCCTCTAAAAGCAAATTACGACTTCTTTCGTTGCGTACTAGGGTTAAATTTTCATAAATTCCTTCTATGCTGCCAAATTCATCAAGTAAGGTTTTGGCTCCTTTTGCGCCTATACCTTTAACGCCTGGAATATTATCAGAACTATCTCCGCAAAGAGCTAAAAAATCTCTGATTTGATGAGGTTTTACTCCGTATTTTTCTAAACACGCTGCTTCATCATAGTCGTTTTTAGAAATAGGGCTATAAATACTTGTTTTACCATCTTTTATGAGTTGATAAAGATCTTTATCTTGAGTGATAATGCGTACAAAAATATCCCTATCTTCACAAGTTTTTACAAAAGAAGCGATGATATCATCGGCTTCATAACCTTCCCTAGAAACGCTTATAAAACCCATTTTTTCTATCATCTCTATGCAAATTGGAATTTGTTCTAGAAGTTCAGGTGGTGGTGGAGTGCGATTTTGTTTATAGTTTGGATCAATTTCGCTACGAAAAGTTTTTCCTTTGGAGTCTAATGCAAAAACAATATAATCACTTTTATGTTCATTTTTTAAGCTATAAATAAAATTTGCAAAACCGCTAATCATTCCACTAGCTTGTCCTTGTGAATTTTTAAAACCTTTTAATGCGTAGTAAAGTCTGAAAAAAAATCCAAAAGTATCGATAATAGTTAAAGTTTTCATAATAATTTCTTCTTTTGATAAAATATATTTTTAAGTTGTATTATTTCAAAATTTTGCTTAAAATGTCTACAATTTAAGATCTTTAAGCAAAAACACTGCAATTTTTAGCCATAATTACAAATTATTTATAAAAAAATATATTAAAATATAAGGATAATGTAATGACAAATCAGCAAATTGATGGAATTGCGGATAAGAATTTTAACACACCTAAAGGTAGGAAAGTTTTTAAAAAGGCAGTTTTTTCTTGCTGGTTGGGAACTGCTATGGAATATGCAGATTTTGCACTTTATGGTTTAGCAGCTGCAACAATTTTTTCAGAAGTGTTTTTTCCTGAGCAAACTCCAGTAATTGCACTTTTGCTTAGTTTTGTAACTTATGGCATAGGTTTTATTGCAAGACCTATTGGGGCTTTGTTTTTTGGCTATTTAGGCGATAAACATGGAAGAAAAAATGTTATGATGGCTACAATAGCTTTAATGGGAATTTCAACTACTCTTATAGGTTTTATCCCAAGCTATGCAGTAATTGGTGTTTGGGCGCCTATTTGTTTAGTTATATTACGTTTTATGCAG
This sequence comes from Campylobacter sp. BCW_6873, assembly GCF_001762365.1. Taxonomy (NCBI): domain Bacteria; kingdom Pseudomonadati; phylum Campylobacterota; class Epsilonproteobacteria; order Campylobacterales; family Campylobacteraceae; genus Campylobacter; species Campylobacter sp. BCW_6873. The sequence goes on along the minus strand of NZ_MJWS01000027.1, from coordinate 86,482 downwards.
GGTTTTGGCGCAGGAGCTGAACTTTCAGGTGGAACAGTTATGCTTGGAGAATATGCTCCTAGCAAGAGAAGAGGGCTTGTTTCTTCTGTGATTGCTTTAGGATCAAATAGCGGAACTTTGCTTGCGTCTTTTGTATGGCTTTTGATGGTACAAATGGATGAAGCAAGTTTTAAAGAATGGGGTTGGAGAGTTCCTTTTATGGGAAGTATTTTAATCGCTCTTTTTGCTGTATATATTCGTTTTCATGTCAAAGAAACCCCTGTTTTTGAAAAGCAAAAAAATGAAATGATGAAATTGCGTCTTAATAACGAAAAGCATATAAAAAAAGATGAAAGAAGTTTTTGGCAAAGAAGTCGTGCTTTTTGGACTATGGTGGGTTTAAGAATAGGCGAAAATGGACCTTCTTATCTTGCGCAAGGTTTTATTGTAGGTTATGTGACTAAAATTTTACTTTTAGACAAATCAAGTTGCTACTACAGCAGTAATGATAGCTTCATTGGTAGGGTTTTTAGTTATTCCTTTGGCGGGTTATTTAAGTGATAAATTTGGAAGACGTATTACTTATAGAATGTTTTGTTTGCTTTTAATGATTTATGCTTTTCCTGCTTTTATACTTTTAGATAGTAAAAATGAAATTATTGTGATTTTAACTATTATTGTAGGTATGTCTTTAGCATCTTTAGGGATTTTTGGTGTGCAAGCGGCTTGGGGTGTGGAGCTTTTTGGGGTGAAAAACCGTTATACAAAAATGGCTTTTGCTAAGGAGCTAGGTTCTATTCTTTCAGGAGGAACAGCGCCTATGGTGGCTTCTGCTTTACTTGCGTATTATGGCACTTGGTGGCCTATTGCAACATATTTTGTATTAACTGCAAGTATAGGTTTTGTGACTACATTTTTTGCGCCAGAAACTAGAGGTAGAGATTTAAATAAAATAGAAGATGCGATATGAGACTTATTTTAGACACGGACATAGGCAATGCTATTGCAGGAGCAAATACTGATGATGGTTTAGCACTTGCTTTGATTTTGTCATCTAAAGAAATCAAACTTGAAATGCTAAGCACAGTTTGCGGTAATGTTCCAAGCCTTGTTGCCTATAGTGTGGCTAAGGATTTATTTAAACGTTTAAATTTAAATATCCCCGTTTATTTGGGAGCGAATGAAGCCTTAAAAGAATCAAGTAAAGCTTGGCGTCAAAGACTTGATGAAAGTGTAAAAAATTTTAAACTTGAATATCTTTGGGAAAATATAAAAAGTCCTGAAATTTTAGAAAATATAAATCCTGATGCGATTTTTAAAATGGGTGAGTTAGTGAGTAAAAATCCTAAAGAAATTTCTATTTGTGCGATAGGACCTTTGACAAATATCGCTATGGCTATGAAAATTTTTAAAGATTTTGATATAAATCTTAAAGAGCTTTTTATTATGGGAGGCAGTTTTGATATGCCTTATTACACTAAAGATACAAATTTTGGTTTTGATCCTGAGGCGGCTAGTATAGTGCTAAATTCAAGAGCTAAAATCACACTCGTACCTTATAATGCAACCATGCAGACTTTATTAACACACGAGGATTTAAAAGAGTTGCAAGGTAAGAATATTTTATGTGATTTTATCGTTGAAACTTTAGGTGTTTGGATTGATTATGCCTCTAAAACACGTGGTACAAAGGGAACTTGGATACATGACGCTTTAACGATAGCTTACGCATTGGATTCTAGTATTGCAGATTTTGATGAGTGTTATGCCGATGTTATTTGTGATAGTTCTTTGGCAAGAGGTATGAGTTGGCGTTGTTTTAAAGAACCAAAAATGAGTATGGGGGTGGATTTAAGCACTAAAAATTGTGTTAAAATTTTAAAAAATGTTAATAATGCAAAGCTTTTAGAGTTGATAAAAATGGGGCTTTTAAAAGGAGTTTGCTATGAAAATTATGAAAGCATAACGACTTAATTTTCCAAGTAAGATAAAAAATATAGTTTTTAAAAAAGAATATTTTGCAAAACCAAGTCCCAAGGCAAAAAGATCTCCTACTAAAGGCAAAAAAGTAAAAAAAGCAAATATACTTCCAAATTTAGCAAAATTAGCATTGAAATTTTCTAATTTTTTCAAGGATTTGCTAAAGTATTTTTCTAAAATTTTTTCTTTTCCAAAATACGCTAAAGCATAAGTACTTAAACTTCCTAAGGTATTACCCAAAGTGGCTACGATAAGTACCAAATTTGGATTAAAATCAAGTTTTATAAAGCCTAAAACAAAGGCTTCACTTGCTAAGGGTAATAGTGTGCTTGAAAGAAAACACACTATAAAAAGTCCTAAATAACTTATATCACTATATAAAAAATCAAACATTAAAACTCTTTTTTACGCATTAAAATAAACAAAATAAAAAGATGGATAGGAAATAAAAAAGATTTGATAATTTCAAAATACAAATTTAAATTTCCAAGATCTAATCTTAAAAAAATAGCACCTACAATGATAAAAATAAAATAAATTTTGAAAAGATGGCTTTGAAAAAATTTATCTAAAAGAAATATATAAATAAAAGAAAGAATAAAAGCTAAATAAATGAAAAATTGCCATAAGTTAGCGTTTTCTAGATGAAAATACATATCAATACAACAAACAAACATTATATAAATAAAACAAAAAGCCAAAGGAAATATCAATTTTTCTTTTCTAAAAAGAAAAAAATAAAATAAATGTATAAAACAAAATAAAATTAGCAGTAAAAAAGTTAAAATAGAATTTAAAAAATGCAAATTTTCTCTTAGATAAAGCTTTTGATCGGCTAAATTTAGCATTTGAAGGTTTTGCGGTGGTAATTCATAAAGGCTATAATCAATGGTTAAATAGTGATTAAAAACAAAAACTAAGGTGATTTGACTTAGGCTTAAAAAGATAACAAATAAAATACTATAGTTAATTATTTTCTTTTTCATTGGATAAAAGCTTTAAATTTGGGATAAATTTGATATTTTGGTTTTTACTAAGTGCGAAAGCAAATAGGGCGTAATAAATGACAAACAATAAACCTGTAAAGAAAAAAACATAAACAAAGTTATGGCTAAAGCAAGTGAAGGCTTGCTATGAATTAAAAAAAACATAAATATAAAAACAATTATCAAAATCATACTTTTAAAAATAAAACATAAGAGAAAATAAATTTGATTTTCACATAAAGCTCTTAGTGTTTTAAAAAATATAAAAGTACAAAAAATGGCTACTATAAGACATAAAAAAGAAAAGCTATATAGAGCAATACGCGATATCTGACTGAGAGGATAAGAAGCACTCATAATAAGAATTAAGTTAAACAAAGTGATAAATTGAGTGCTTGCACCTATAAAAAAACTTATCAACAAAACTTTACTTTTACTTGTAAAATAAAGTTTTAAAATCATAATTGAATAAGAAATTAAAAAAATCACACAAAAAATTATAGTTAGAATGTTAGCGATAGAATCAAAATTATACAATTTTAAATCATAGATAAAATCAAGAACGATAGGTAAAAAATAAAAACAAATTGAAAGTAAAAAACTTATAAAAACTATCCAAGCAAACTTTTTAACGCTTTTAAAATCATTTTGTCTTCGAATTTCAAATATTTGATGAAAGTTTAAATTTGACACTTTTCTTCTTTAAAATATTTCAATCTAGCTTTTTTAAAATTTTATACCTTTCAAAGGCATAAGCAAAACTCAAAAAATGCAAAGTAAGGAAAAGAAATAAAAGGCTTGATTTATAGACAAATATAAAAGATAAAAATGCCAAAAGCATGCACAAAAATGCAAATAAAAAAGACATTTTCACCTCTTTAAAAAGCAAAACAAGGGTAAGTGAAAATAAAAAATAAAAAACGAAAAATAAAGCTAAAAGCCCTAAAAATAAAATTTTATTTTCCAAAAGAAAAAAAGATGCACCAAGGTTTATAATGGCAAGCAAAAAATAAATTAAAATCTTATTAGAAGAAAATAAAAAATGAATTCTGACCACCATAAAAATAAAAGCAAGAACTATGTAAATACAAGAAAAGAAGCATAAAAATATACCGCCAATATAAAGAATTTCGTTCCCAGCTTCATATGAACTTGTCACCCCTTCATAAGAAAAAAAGTAATAAAAATTATATAAAGCACAGAAAAATATATAAACACTTAATCTTTTAATCTTAAAAAATGCAATTTTTTGTTCGTGTATCATTTCAACTCCTTGCGTTTTTAAGCTCTAGATCTAAATAATATCCTGTATAGGATTTTGTTTTCTTATGCTCTTTAGCGACTTTTTCCACGCTTCCTGTGCTTATAACTTTTCCACCTTTAACTCCGCCTTCAGGCCCCATATCGATGATATAATCAGCATTTTTAATCACATCTAAATTATGTTCTATTACAAAAACCGAATTTTTAAGATCAACCAAATGTTGTAAAACTAAGATGAGTTTATTAACATCTTCAAAATGTAGTCCTGTTGTAGGTTCATCAAGTATATAAAGAGTTTTTCCTGTATCGCTACGGCTTAGTTCTTTGGCAAGTTTGATTCTTTGTGCTTCACCCCCGCTTAAGGTGGTGGCATTTTGTCCTAGGGTTAGATAGTCTAAGCCCACTTTTACTAGAGTGTCTAATTTTTGTTTGATTTTAGGAACGGCTGTAAAAAATTCACTCGCTTCTAAAACACTCATATTTAAAATTTCACTGATATTTTTACCCTTATATTTGATTTCTAGCGTGGCGTCATTGTAGCGTTTGCCCCCGCAAGTATCACAAACTACCATAACATCAGGTAAAAAATGCATTTCTATTTTGATTTCTCCATCTCCGCTACATTTCTCACATCTTCCACCCTTGACATTAAAAGAAAAGCGTCCGGCTTTATAACCACGCATTTTGGCTTCTTTAGTGGCGGCAAAAAGATTTCTGATTTCATCCATAGCGCCTGTATAGGTGGCAGGATTTGAACGTGGCGTGCGCCCAATTGGGCTTTGATCAAGATAAATGACTTTATCAAGTTTTTCAAGTCCTTCTATTTGCACCCCACCAAGTTTTTTAACTTTTTTAGCGCGGTTTAATTCCTCTTGCGCAAAAGGAAGTAGGGTTTGAAGTATCAAAGAGCTTTTTCCAGAACCTGAAACTCCTGTTATAGCGACTAAATTTTGCAAAGGAAATTTTACGCTTAAATCTTGGATATTGTTAATATTTACATTTTTAAGCTCTAGCCATTCTTTTTGCTCTCTATTTTTAAGCTGTGAAATTTGTTTTTTACCATTCATATAAAGTGCAGTTTCGCTTTTGCTTTTTAAAAGTTCTTTATAAGTTCCACTAAATACAACCTCACCTCCAAATTTTCCTGCTTTTGGACCAATATCTACAATAAAATCTGCTTCTTCTATGGTCATTTTATCATGCTCTACGACAATTAGGGTATTGCCCTTTTGTTGTAAATTTCTTAAAGTTTTAATCAGTTTTGCAGTATCTCTTTCATGAAGTCCTATGCTAGGCTCATCTAAGACATACATCACTCCGCTTAAACCACTGCCAATTTGTGAAGCTATGCGGATTCTTTGTGCTTCACCCCCACTAATCGTTCTTGCATCGCGCCCTAAAGAAAGATAACCTAGCCCCACATCATACAAGAAAAACAATCTTTCGTTGATTTCTTTTAGGATAGGTTTAGAAATAATTTTTTGTTGCTCGCTTAAATAAGAAAAATTTTTCTCATCTGCAAAAAAGGCCGTGCTATCTTCTGTGCTCATATCTAAAATTTCACCCAAGCCTTTTTTGGCTACTTTCACGGCTAAACTTTCGGGTTTTAAACGATGCCCACCGCAGTCTTTGCAAATTTTTTCACTCATATATTCGGCTAAATCTTTTTCATCTTTTAGCATTTCATAAGCCATTTTAACCACGCCTTCAAAAGTGCGTTTTAGACGATTTCTTTTCCAAAGAAATTCTATAGTTTTGGCATTACCATACAATACAAGGCGTTTTTGCTCTTCGCTTAATTGCATAAAAGGTATTTTGATAGGAATTTCATTTTGTTCGCAAAAGGCGATTAGGAATTTATAATAATAACTTTTGTTAAAACCATACATGATTTTAACAGCACCATTTTCGAGGCTTAAATTTTCATCGATGATTTTTTTCATATCTAAAGTATAACGAATTCCAAGTCCATCACAAGCTTCACATGCTCCTTTTGGAGAATTAAAAGAAAAGCTTAAAGGTTCAAGTGGAACAAAGGAAATTTTACAATCAAAACAAGCTGAATGCTCGCTAAAATGATAGTGTTTATTAAGATTTATTTCTTCATGATTTAAAACTTCTATTTCTATTTCTCCAAAGCTTTCTTGTAAGCCTTTTTCTATATCGCTTGCAAGGCGAGAAAGTAAATCTTCTTGAATTTCAAGTCTATCTATGACAAGTTTAATGGTGTGTTTTTTGGTTTTAGCCAGTTCAATTTCTTCATCAAGTCTTACTAAAACTCCATCAATTTGAGCTCTTACATAGCCTTTGTTGCGCAAATTTTCAAGTAAATCTGCATAAGTTCCTTTTTTTTCTCGTATGAGTGGGGCGTAGATGATGATTTTTGCACCTTTTGGAAATTTTAAAATTTCACTGACTATATCACTTGCACTCATAGATGAGATTTTTTGTCCACATTGATGACAATGTTGAATGCCAACTCTTGCATATAAAAGTCTTAGATAATCATAAATTTCAGTGATGGTTCCCACGGTCGAGCGTGGATTTTTAGAAGTAGTTTTTTGATCTATAGCAATGGCTGGAGTTAAACCTTCGATTTTATCGACATCAGGTTTGCCTACCTTATCTAAAAATTGTCTGGCATAAGCACTTAAACTTTCTATATAACGGCGTTGTCCTTCAGCATAAAGAGTGCCAAAAGCAAGGGTTGATTTTCCACTTCCACTCAGTCCTGTAAAAACAATGAGTTTGTTTTTGGGAATTTCAAGGTGGATATTTTTTAGGTTATTTTCTCTTGCACCAATGATTTTGATGGTATCGTTCATAGTCTTTCCTAAACATTAAAATAAATTTAAGATTTTAGCATAATAATATTAAAAGAACTTGGATAAATCCAAGTTAAAAATTTATAAGATTTAGCTTATTAAGCAAAGAGTGGGTGGTTCCAAGTATTGATAAGGCATATACGCAAAGTAAAATTTTTCTATGAGCTGAAATATGCATTTTTTCTATGATTTTAATTCCTATAAAAACTCCAACCATAGAAGCTATACCTACTAGTATTCCTTTATGAATAACTTCAGAGTCTATAACTCCAGAATTTGAAAAAGATATAATACCAGAGACTGAAGCAAAAATAACAAAAAACAAGGATAAGGAAACAACTTTTTTACTATCATAGCCTAAAAAATAAGCTAAAATTGGAGCAATTAAAAGTCCACCACCAATTCCCAAAGAAATAGCAAAAATACCAGTAAAAGCTCCAGCAATAAATAAAATGATATTCTTTACCCAAACGCTTCTTTGATTTTGCACAATGTTTTCTTTAATTCCAAAAGCATATTTGATAAAAAATATACAACTTACCGCCAAAAATACGCTAGTAAGAGCTACATCGCTTAAAGCTTTTAAAAGCATTCCGCTAAAGCTTGCCCCTATGAGCCCTCCAAAACCTATCATAATACCATCTTTAAGATTTAGATTTTTTTTCTTATAATTAATATAAGAGCCAAAAACTGCTGCAAAAATCATTTGCAATACTGAAATTCCGATAGCATGGTGAGCACTTGCTCCAAGTGCGAACATAGAAGGAACGATAATCATACCTCCACCAATGCCAAAAAGTCCAGAAGCAATACCTGAAATGATTCCTATGATTAGATAAGGTAAATCTGTGATTTCCATAGCTTTTCCTAAAAAATATTAAATATTTCAAATACGGAATAATTTTATCTTATTAAGCTAAGTATTATCTTAGTTTTTTATAACAATAGAATATTTTTTTTGGTAACTTTAAGCATCGTAAAAATGTTTCAAAATATTATAAAATATAAAGATTTTATAATATTTATTTTAAATTTAAAGCAAATTTTATATTTATTGATTAAAATTAATTTAGACTTTAAAAATTTTCATAAAAGTCTTAATTTTTGAAATATTTTATAAGAAAGGTAAAAGATGAGTGAAAATGGTTTTTTTAGTAGTTCTTTGATTTTAAAACTTACACATACTCTTCGCTCTTGGCGTTTCTAAACTTCTTTTTATCTAAATTTTTTCTTTAATGTTATTTTAATTTATTTTAATTTTTAAAAAGGTTTATTATGTTTGTTAAAAATGTAAATTTTTATTACAGACAAATCCTTGAAAAATTTGAAAATTCTTATTTTGCAGAGGATTTGACTAAGGTAATTATAGGGATTGATTGTGATTATTTAGATGCTAATGAATTATCCTTTAGCGAGTTTAAGGCAAAATATTATGAAGCTTTAAGCAAGAATAAAATTTGCGATTTTGCTGGATTTTTTGGAGTTTTTAGTGCAAATTTTGTATCTTTGTTTGAAAAAATTCCACTTTCTTCTAAGAAAAATTATGATTTTCCTTTATTTTTATTCGCCAATGCTAAAGCTTATTTGATTTATGAGAAAAATAGTAAGATGTTTTTTAAATTTGGCGCTTCAAAATATTTTGAATATTTAAAAGATGATATTGAGCCAATAAAAACGAAGCAAAAAAATGATTTTGAAATTTTAAACTCTTTAGAAGATGAAAAAAATGATTTTTTAAAAATGTGTGAAAAAGCTAAAGAATATCTTTTAAGTGGAGATATTTTTCAAGTGGTCTTAAGTAAGCAACTTTGTATCAAGCATCAAGTAAATGCTTTTGATTATTATGAGAGTTTAAGTGTTTTAAATCCAAGCGCTTATATGTTTTATTTTCCAAGTAAATATGGTGTTGTTTTGGGTTCTTCTCCAGAGTTTTTATTAAAAATTAAAAAAAGAGAGATTTATTTAGCCCCTATTGCTGGAACTAGAAATTTGGAAAATAACTGCGATCTTTTGGCTTTAGAAAAAGATCTTTTAAGTGATGAAAAAGAACTTAGTGAACATAAGATGCTTGTAGATTTAGCAAGAAATGATGCTTCTAAATTTGGCACTCAAACAAGGGTGGAAAATCTTTTTTCTATTATTAAAAATAAATTTGTCATGCATATAGTGAGTGAAGTGTATGCCAATATGAAAGAAGATGCGAGTATTTTCGATGTGATTGAAGCAGTTTTTCCAGCGGGAACTTTAAGCGGAGCTCCTAAAATAAGAGCTTTAGAGATCATTAGTGAGCTTGAAGATTGCGATCGTGGAATTTATGGTGGTGCGGTAGGATTTTTAAATTTTAACGAAGACATAACTTTAGCGATTTTAATTCGTTGCGCTTTTTTTACTCAAGATAAGGCTTATTTGGCAAGTGGGGCGGGTATTGTTTTGCAAAGTGAGAGTCAAAAAGAATATGCAGAAATTCGTGCTAAACGCAAGGCGCTTTTGGTAGCTTTTGAAAATTTAAAAAAGGAAAATCAATGATACTTTTAATTGATAATTATGATTCTTTTGTTTTTAATGTTAAAAGCATGTTAGAGCAACTCAGCAATGATGAAATTTTAGTAAGAAGAAATGATGAAATTTCTCTGAGTGAAATTAAAAATTTAAATCCTACTCATATTATTTTAAGTCCTGGTCCAAAGCATCCAAGTCAAAGTGGGATTTGTCTTGAAATTTTTAAAGCAAGGCTTAATATCCCTGTTTTGGGCATTTGCTTAGGACATCAAGCTTTAGCTTTAGCTTTTGATTCTTTAGTGGTTAAAATGCAAGAGCCTATGCATGCAAAAAATTCTTTGATAAAACAATGCAAGGAAAATGAATTATTTTCTAATTTGCCTTCAAATTTTAGCGTAATGCGTTATCATTCTTTAGAGGTTAAACAGCTTGGTGATGAGCTTGAAATTTTAGCCCTTGATGAAAAGGGTGTGATTATGGCTTTGGGACATAAAAATTTACCTTATTATGGCGTGCAATTTCACCCTGAAAGTTATTTTAGTGAATATGGCTTACAACTTTTTTCTAATTTTTTAAAACAAGATATAAAAAAATCACAAAAACAAGAAAATCCTTTAAGTTTTTATTTGCAAAAAATGAGTGAAAATCATTTTTTACAAAGCGATGATTTTGAGCAAATTTGCAAGATTATTATGTCTAAAGATTATGAAATTTTACAAGTGGCGGCTTTGTTGATTTTAATCACGAAAAAGTCTTTAAACGAAAAATCTTTAAGTGCTTTTGTAAGGCAAATTTTAAGATATTCTCAAATTTTTAGTGATGAGAGTGAGATGATTGATATTTGTGGAACAGGTGGAGATGGTTTTAAAAGTATCAATGTTTCTACGACTAGTGCTTTTATTTTAGCAGCTTTAGGAGTAAAAGTAGCCAAACACGGAAACCGTGCTATTTCAAGTTCTAGTGGAAGTACAGATGTGTTAGAAGCTTTAAATATAGCTACTCCAAATACTTTAGAATCGGCTTTAAAACAACTAAACAACCAAGGGCTTAGTTTTTTACATGCTCCATTTTTTCATCCTTTAGTAGGAGAACTTAAAGAGATCAGATCAAGACTTGGAGTAAGAACGGTTTTTAATGTTTTAGGTCCTTTATTGCACCCTAATTTAAAGTTAAAATATCAACTTATGGGAAATTATCACGCACCTGTGCATAGGCTTTTGATAGAGGTTTTAAAAAATTTAGGACGCAAAAAAGCTTTAGTGGTAAGAGGAAATGATGGTATGGATGAGCTTAGTATTTGTGATGAAAGCAAAATTTATGAGCTTTGTGAAGGAGAAATTTTAGAGTATTCTATCTGTCCTGAACAATTTGGTTTTAAAAGAGCTTTTCATAGTGAAATCATAGGATCTAGTGCATATGAAAACGCTAAGGATTTAAAAGATATTTTAAGTGGTAAAATGCAAGGGGCAAAATTTGATTTAGTAGTTTTAAATGCTATGTTTGCACTTTATACAGCCAATAAAGCAAGTTCGCCTTTAGTGGCTAAAGATATGATTTTAGAAGCCATTTATTCAGGTAAAGTTATAGAGTATTTTAAGGAGTATCAAGCTTATGCTAAAGCTTAAAATTTGTGGCATTAAAGATGAAAAAAATGCTAAAGATTTAGCTTTTTTAAATATTGATTTTTTTGGACTTATTTTTGCTAAAAGTCCAAGAAGAGTGAGTTTAGAACAAGCAAGAAATTTAAGTGCAATTTTTCATGAAAAAGATAAAAAAGTTGTCGGTGTTTTTGTAGATGAAAATTTGGAACAAATTTTAAGATGTATTCAAGAAGTTAAGCTTGATGGAGTACAAATTTATCGCACTATTACCAAAGAAGAATTTGAAATTTTAAAGGTGCAAAATGTTTTTGTATGGCAGGTGATAAGTGTGGAAGATAGTTTAGATTTAAAAAGTGAAATTTTTGCTGATTTAGTGCTTTTTGATGCTAAGGGAATTTTAAAGGGCGGTAATGGAATAAGTTTTAATTGGACTTTATTAAGTTCTTATACTAAAGATTTTGTATTAGCTGGAGGCATAGGTTTGGATAATATTCATAAGGCCGTAAAAACAGGAGCTAAAATTTTAGATCTTAATTCGAAGCTTGAAGATGAAAAAGGCTTAAAAGATATCAACAAAATAAAACAAATTTTAAAGGAGCTGAAAAAATGAAAAAAGCATATTATGGGGATTTTGGTGGGCAGTTTTTGCCTGAAAGTGCAATGTTTGCTTTAAATGAGCTAGAAAGTGCTTTTTTGAAATTTTCTAAAGATAAACTCTTTAAAAAAGAATTAAACGAGCTTTTAAAAACTTATGTAGGGCGTCCTACTCCGCTTTATTTTGCTAGAAATTTAAGCAAAAAATATCAGCATGAAATTTATTTAAAACGCGAGGATTTAAATCATACTGGAGCACATAAAATCAATAATGCCATCGCTCAAGCCCTTTTAGCAAAAAAAATGGGAAAGAAAAAAATCATAGCAGAAACAGGAGCAGGTCAACACGGACTTGCAACAGCCACTGCAGCAGCACTTTTAGGACTTGAATGTGAAATTTATATGGGGGCAACTGATATACAAAGACAGGCTTTAAATGTTTATAAAATGGAGCTTTTGGGTGCTAAAATTCATGCAGTACAAAGTGGGCTTAAAACTCTAAAAGAAGCTACTACTGCAGCTATTCAAGCTTGGGTTGGAGATATTAAAAATATTTTTTATGTGGTTGGAAGTGCGGTAGGTCCTTATCCTTATCCTAAAATGGTAACGCATTTTCAAAGCATTATAGGAAAAGAATGCAAAATGCAACTTCAAAAACTCAATAAAAAAGTAGATTATATTATCGCAGCTGTTGGGGGTGGAAGCAATGCAGCTGGGATTTTTTATGATTTTATCAAAGATGAAAATGTTAAACTTATAGGTATTGAAGCAGGGGGGCTTGGCATCGATACACCTTATCATGCAGCGACTTTAAATAAGGGAAAAACAGGCATTATTCACGGTATGAAAACCAAGGTTTTACAAGATGATTTAGGCAATATCTTGCCTGTGCATAGTGTTTCTGCAGGGCTTGATTATCCAGGAATTGGCCCTTTGCATGCTTTTTTATTTGAAAGTAAAAGAGCGCAATATCATGCTATAAGTGATGAAGAATGTATGCAAGCTTTAAAATTACTTTGCAAAGAGGAAGGTATTATTGCAGCGATTGAAAGTTCGCATGCTTTAGCGTTTTTAGAAAAACTTTGTCCAACTTTAAAAAAGAAAAGCGTGATAGTAGTAAATCTTTCAGGTAGGGGAGATAAGGATATGCAAATGATTAGAGATTATAAAAAAGGGGTGATTTATGGTTGATTTTAGAAAATTTTATAAAGAAAATGCAAATGTGGCTTATACGGTTTTAGGTTATCCAAATCTTCAAACAAGTGAAGCTTTTTTGCAAAGATTGGATCAAAGCCCTATTGATATTTTAGAACTTGGTGTTGCTTATAGTGATCCTATTGCCGATGGTGAGATTATTGCAGATGCGGCAAAAATAGCTCTTGATCAAGGTGTAGATATTTACAATGTTTTTGAGCTTTTAGCTAGGGTAAAAACTAAAAAAGCTTTGGTTTTTATGGTTTATTATAATTTAATTTTTTCTTATGGTTTGGAAAAATTTGTGAAAAAAGCAAAATCTTTAGGGATTTGTGCTTTGATTATACCTGAATTAAGTTTTGAAGAAAGTGATGATTTAATTAAAGAGTGTGAAAAATATAATATAGCTTTAATTACACTTGTAAGTGTTACAACCCCTAAAGAAAGGGTTAAAAAGTTAGTAAAACATGCTAAAGGTTTTATTTATTTATTAGCAAGCATAGGTATTACAGGTACTAAAAGTGTCGAAGAAGCAGTCTTACAAGATAAAGTAAAAGAAATCAGATCTTTTACAAATTTGCCTATTTTTGTAGGTTTTGGCATTCAAAATAATCAAGATGTAAAAAGAATGAGAAAAGTTGCTGATGGAGTGATTGTGGGAACTAGCATAGTAAAGTGTTTTAAACAAGGAAATTTGGATATAATAATGAAAGATATTGAAGAAATTTTCAAAAAATAAAATTTTAAAACATATTTTTATTTTATATTTACTATAATTTTAAATTAAGTTTTTTATAAAGGTGGTAGCTATGTTAAAGATTCTTGAGTATTCCATCACTCATTTTTGCGAGCATATCTTAAGACTTCGCATTGAAGCAGCTCAAGATATAAGCGGTGAACTTTATGGAGCGAGTATTCCTATCATGGGCAAAAGCGAAGGAGAATGTAATTTTTATTTATTTTTTCCAAAAGAATTTTTAAAAAAAATTGCAGAAATTTTAATTAATGATGAAAAATTTAAAGAAGATGACTGGTGCGATTTAACTAAAGAATGTGCCAATCAGATTATAGGTTATGCTAAAAATTTGTTAAATGATGCTAAGGGTGATGACGAGTATAAACTTGGAATTCCCGAATATTTAGGAAAAGTTGATTTTTCTGAAATAGTTCTAGATGAAGCTTTAACTTATAAATTTGAAAATTGTTATTTTAGAATAGGATATTGCAAATAATGAGCGATGATATAGAGTTTAACATTCATCATGGGCTTTTACAATCTTATGAAGATATCTTAGATATTACAGTAGATTTTGTAAGCGAGCTCGGAACTACAAATATGAGTGTAGCAGAGCTTTTAAAACTTGAAGTAGGTTCGGTTATTGATCTTGAAAAGCCTGCTGGAGAAAGCGTTGAGCTTTATATCAATAAAAGAATTTTTGGCAAAGGCGAGGTTATGGTTTATGAAAAAAATCTCGCTATAAGAATTAATGAAATTTTGGATTCTAAGACTGTGCTTCAATACTTTAAAAAAGAAATTTAAATGAGATTACTAGTATTATTTTTTTTAATTTTACCTTTATATAGTGTTGAGCTGATTAGTTATAATATCTACGATAGAAATGATCGAGTAGATTTAATGCTTTCTTTTGATAATGCTTATAATGGCAATATTTCTCAAAAAAAAGAAAAAAATTTAACTCTTTTAACTTTTAGTGATTTAACGTATTCTAAAGATGAATTAAAAGAACTTAACTCTCAACTTGTAGATAAAATTAGTATTAGTTCTAAAAATAATAATACCTATATTATGCTACAAAACAAACAAAATATTAATTTAGAACTTAGCTCTATCAATGATAAATTTGGAGTAAGGATACGAGCTATAGAGCAAGGGAAAGCAAATATCGAATCTGCACCTACAACAACTGCGAATAATTCTCAAGAATTAATGCCTAAACCAAAAAGTACAAGTTTAGAAGGGTATGATTATACAAATTATATCTTAGTAATGCTAATTTTAGTTATTTTGTTAATAGTACTTTGGTGGTTTAAAAAGACTATGGTTTATAAAAATAACAATGTTTCTAGAGATTTTACTATGATTTTCCAAAGATTTTTAGATAAAAATAATCAACTTGTTGTTTTTGATCACGCTAATAAACGTTATACAATGATAATAGGTAATTCCAATGTGCTTTTAGAAAGTATTGAAATTCCAGAGGAACAAACAATAAAACATACAGAAAAAACAGAGAAAAATTTTGATTCTTTTTTTGAAGAGAATAAAAAAAGAATTCAAAATCTTATAGAGCAGCGTCAAAAAGGTAAAAAATCTTAAATTTTTTGATTGATTGCTAATGCTATGGTAGCTGGTTTTGCAATTTTTTTGAGCTCATCTTTGGGTAAATTAAGAATTTTGTTTTCTTGATATATATAAAGAGTATTGTTTGCAAAGGCAAAATCAATCTTATCTTCATTTGCGCTTAAAGTTTTAGCTAGGCACAAAATAAAATTAAGCCATGAAATGGTATGAATATTGGGTAAAAGTTGCTTATAGGGTTCAAGATTATAAGGATTAACTTTTTTTCCATTAAGCTTAATAATGCTAGCAATTAAAGCTTTTTCTTTATGTGAAAATCCATAATTTAATCCACCTAGTACAAAATGAGCAGAATGTTCATTAGCAAAATAGAAATTTAAATATTCTCCAATATGGCATAATTTAGCAGCATTTAGTAAAGTATGCTTATAGTTATCGTTAAGTTTATGAAGATTTTTAAGGGTTGTAAAAATTTGCAGAGCAAAATGTGGAGTTTTATTTTTTTGTTTTGATTGTAAAAATTTATCTTGCAAACATTTTAAACTAGGATTGAAATTTGGTGGAAATGTGATTTTAGGACGAAGTAAATCTTGCAAATAAACTCCTTCTCTGATTCCAACCCCACTCGTGATAACTTGTTTGGCTTTTATTTTTTCCGCAATCTTTAAAAAAATAAATATACCCTCTTTAATGGTATCAAAACGATCCTTTTTTATGCCAAAATTGATTAAAGAGTCTAAGTTTGAATTAAAAATTTTTAAAATATGTCCTTTTTCTTCATCTAGCATATAGCGAAAATCATGTAAATTTTTCAGTGGATAGGAATTTTTTTGCATGATGGAATTAGATATTGCTCTTAAGCTTCCACCTATTGCAATAAGGTTTTGATTGCAAAATTCTTTAGGAATTTGTTCTAAAATTGGTTTTATAAATTCTTCTAAAGAATCCATTTTTCCAGTATCATAGAACAATTCTTTTAGCCTAACAGTGCCAATATCAAGAGATATGCAAGAAATAATTCTATTATTTTTTATTAAACACAATTCACTAGAACCACCACCTATGTCTAAAGTGGTTCCATCCTTAAAAGGACTTAATAAATTTAGAGCTGCAAGACCACCTAAGTAACTTTCGCTTTTTCCATCTATACAGCGTATATTTAAAGACAGATTATCTTTGATTCTTTTAATGAAATTTTTTGAATTTGGGGCATCTCTTAAGGCTGATGTGCCTACTATAAATATTTTTTTGCACTTATGCTTTAAAGCGCATTGTTTGAAAAAAGCTAAGGCATCTTCGGCTCTTTGCATGGCTTCTTCTTGGAGAATTTTGCCATTATTATAAGCATTTTCTCCAAGTCTTACTTTGCGTTTGTATTCGCAAGTTGTATAAAAACCATATCTAGAAGTTTTTTCAAAAATCACCATTCTAATGGAGTTTGAGCCAAGATCAACAACGGCTGTTTTTTTTGCCATTAAAATTCTCTATCTCTATGTTTGAGTTTTAATTCTTCTATAGTTTCTACATTATCAGGATCAGGAATGATACATTCATATGGGCAAGCAACAATACAGGCAGGCTCTGAAAAATCATTAACGCACTCTGAACAAAGATCAGGGTCTATTACATAAATTGGACTATTTTCATAAATAGCTTCATCAGGACATTCTTCTCTGCAAGCATCACAACATACGCAGTCTTTTGTAATTAAAAGAGACATCATAACCTTTCAAAAATTTAAAAAATAATTTTAGTTTATACAATAACCAAACTTAAATAAAATATAAAAATAGAAATAAAGATAAATTTTTTGCACCGAAGGTGCAAAATTGTTAAGATTTTTTAGGGAAGCAGAAACGGTATCCTCTACGACGAACTGTTTCTATGGTAGATATATTTAATGGTTTATCCATTTTTTGACGAATTTGATTGATAGCTACTTCGATAACATTTGGAGTTACTAGCTCAGGTTCTTCCCAGATGGCATCTAAAAGTTGTTCTTTGGATACAATTTGATCCGAATGTCTTGCTAAGTGCGTTAAAACTTCAAAAGGTTTTCCTTTAAGTTCTATATCTTGACCTTTATAAGTAATTTTTTCCTCATCTGGATCAATAACTAAGTCTTCAATTTTAATAACATTGGTTCCGCCAAGTCTTAGTCTTGCTTCAATTCTTGCGAGTAGAATATCAAAATCTAAAGGTTTTTTAACAAAATCATCAGCTCCAGCTTTCAAAGCTTTGATTTCTGTTTCTTTGTCTGTTTTTGAAGACATAATCATAACTGAAGTTCTTGGAGATTTATGTTTAATAGTGTTAACAAGTTCCACTCCATCTCCATCAGGTAAAGTCCAGTTTGCTAAAACTAAATCATAATGTCTAATGCCGATAAAGTATTCTCCATCTTTAAAATTTTCAGAAGAATCGGTTTGATAACCAAATTCATTAAGATTGTCTATAATTGTTTTATTTAGGCTAATCTCATCTTCTATAACTAAAATTCTCATTTGTTCTATCCTTATTAAGAAAAATTTAAAGAATTATATCATAGCTTAAGTAAATGTTTAGATATCTTTAAAAAAAAATTAATATTTTTTTTTCAATTTAACCCCAACTGTAGCATTTTTTATTATATGGGGTTTGAAAATTTTTATGTTAAGATTGGTTAAATTAGGAAAATCTTTTTTTAAATTTAAGCTTACAAAGTCTAAAGACTCTTCAAGGGTGTAAAATTCTTCTTTTTTATACCATTTTTTAATTTTGGTAATTACCTCTGCATAATTTAAAAATTCATTTGCTTTAGCTTTAAGCTTGATAATAATTTTTTGTTTTTTCCTTCTTTCGAAATCTAATATACCGATGATACACTTAAAGTGAAATTTTATTTTTATATGACTTTGCATTCTTCTTTAAAAATCAATCTTTTAATATTAGGTAGATGTTTATATACTATAATAAAAGCGATAATGAAAACGGGTGCATGCGTATGAATTTCTAAGTCATAATTAAATATAAAAGAACTTATAACAAAAGCAAGTAACGCTGCTAAAGAAGCTAGCGAAGATATTTTGAAAATTTTTCCAATAACTACCCACACAATAAATGCTGTAAGCACTTCCAATGGAAGCAAAACTATCATAGCACCTGCTCCTGTTGCTATGCCTTTCCCTCCTTCAAATAACAAGTAAATTGAAAAACAGTGTCCAAAAATAGCCAAAACTGCCACGCTCCAAAGCAAAGCTTGATCATAATGAAGAAATTTCAAGATTAGTAAAGGAATAGCTGCTTTTGCAAAATCTAAAATTATTGTAGCAATGGCAAGTTTTTTTGCTAGTTTGGGATTTTTTTCTTTTACTACTCTTAAAACATTGGTTGCCCCTATACTTTTTGAACCTTCTTTTTTGATATCAGTTTTAGCAAAAAATTTAGCTAGGATTAGCCCAAAAGGGATTGAACCTAAAAGATATATAAAAGCGTAAATTATTAAATTTTCCATAATATCCTTTTCAAATCATCTTAAAATTTTAAGATTTATAACTAAAAATTATATCTTATGAAAATAAATAAACAAAAAATAATTTTTAAGATAAAAATAGTATTAATTAATTGTAAATATTTTTTAATAATATTTATTTTTATTTAAGCTCTAAATGATTATTATTTTATTTTAATTTATTTTTAATAGGAGTTTGTAAATGAAAGTAAAATCATTGCTAATCGCATCCTTAGTTGCTTTTTCAAGCTTAAATGCTGCAAGTCTTATAGATGAAGCTAAAAATTCAGGTCTTGTTGCCTTACCAAAAGATCAAAAAGGCGTTGATGAAATTTTGAAACAAAATGGAGTAAAGGCTAGTGAATTTACTCTTGAAAAAGCAGAGCTTGGTAAAAAGCTTTATTTTGAACCACGCCTTTCAAAAAGTGGTATCATTTCTTGTAATACCTGTCATAATGTAGGACTTGGTGGAATAGATGGAATCAGTGCTGCAGTGGGTCATAAATGGACAGCAAATCCCCATCATTTAAATTCACCAACAGTTTATAATGCAGTTTTAAATAATACTCAATTTTGGGATGGTCGTGCAGGAACATTAGCCGATCAAGCTAAAGGTCCAATCCAAGCTGATCCTGAAATGGCAACTCCTGCTAAACTTGCAGTAGAAAAAATTTCATCTTTGCCTGAATATGTGAGTGAGTTTAAAAAAATCTATGGTAAAAGTGGTGTAAATTTTGACAATATTGCTGATGCAATCGCAAATTTTGAAAGAACTTTAATCACGCCATCACGTTTTGATAAATTTTTAGAAGGCGATGAAAAAGCTTTAACAAAAGAAGAGCAACAAGGTTTAAAACTTTTTATAGATAAAGGTTGTGTAGCTTGTCATAATGGTGTGAATTTAGGTGGCAATATGCAAGCGTTCGAAGTTGCTGGTAAATATAAATTTGCAAATTTAGGCGATTTTAAAGGTGATGCAAATGGCATGGTAAAAACTCCAACTTTAAGAAATGTTGCTGAAACTGCTCCATATTTTCATAATGGCGCGATTTGGAATCTAAAAGATGCTATTAAGGAAATGGGTAGTGTGCAACTTGGCATTAAAATTTCTGATAAAGAAGCAAAAAGTATTGAAACTTTCTTAAAATCTTTAACAGGAACAAAACCAGCAATTGTTTATCCACAACTTCCTATTTCTACTGAAAGAACTCCTAAACCTGAACTATAAGGTTCTAAACAAGCTCTATTTTTAGAGCTTGTTTAAATTTCTTTATCTTAGCTTTGTTATAATTGTCTTTAAATTTTTGCTAGAAAGGTTTGCAATGAAACTTTTTGGAACCGATGGAGTTCGTGGAAAAGCGGGTGAATTTTTAGATAGTTTTTTGGCTATGCGTTTAGCAATGGCTGCGGGTATTTATTTTAAAGATAAAAGTATTACTAATAATATCTTAGTAGGAAAAGATACAAGAAGAAGTGGCTATATGATAGAAAATGCTATTGTTTCAGGGCTTACTTCTATAGGATATAATGTTATACAAATTGGTCCTATGCCAACTCCTGCGATTGCGTTCTTAACTGAAGATATGCGTTGTGATGCAGGGATTATGATTTCAGCTTCTCACAATCCTTATTATGACAATGGTATTAAATTTTTTGATGCTCATGGAAATAAACTCAGTGAAGATATAGAGAAAAAAATAGAAGAAATTTATTTTGATGATAAGCTTATACAAGCCTCTAAGGTAGATATGGAAAAAATTGGTCAAGCAAAAAGAATTGATGATGTTATAGGAAGATATATTGTTTCTATTAAAAATTCTTTTCCAAAAGATCTTACTTTAAAGTCTTTGCGTGTGGTTTTAGATGTGGCTCATGGGGCAGCTTATAAGGTAGCACCTACTGTTTTTAAGGAATTAGGCGCTGAAGTTATAGTAATGAGCGATAAACCTAATGGACTTAATATCAATGAAAATTGTGGAGCTTTGCATCCTGCAAACTTAGCTGCTGAGGTAAAGCGTTTGCGTGCAGATGTAGGCTTTGCTTTTGATGGTGATGCAGATCGTTTGGTGGTTGTAGATGAAAAAGGCGAAGTGGCTAATGGAGATAGTTTATTAGGGGTTTTAGCACTTTATCTTAAAGAACAAGGTAAATTACAATCAAGTGTTGTAGTCACTATAATGAGTAATGGTGCTTTAAAAGAATTTTTAAATAAACATGGTATAGAACTTGATACTTGTAATGTGGGCGATAAATATGTGCTTGAAAAATTAAAAGCTAATGGTGGAAATTTTGGTGGAGAGCAAAGTGGGCATATTATTTTTAGTAATTATGCAAAAACTGGAGATGGTTTGATAGCTGCTTTGCAATTTAGTGCTTTAATGCTTTCTAAGAAAAAATCTGCAAGCTCTATTTTGGGTCAAGTCAAACCTTATCCTCAGCTTTTAACCAATCTTAAAATTGCAGAAAAAAAAGATTTAGATAAAATTAAAGGTTTAAAAGAATTAAAAAAAGATTTAGAAAATAAAAATATTAATACCTTATTTCGCTATTCTGGAACAGAAAATTTGATAAGACTTTTGCTAGAAGCTAAAGATATTAAGCTCTTAGAAAAAGAAATGAAAAATGTTGTGGAGTTTTTTAAGAAAGCTTTAAATGGCTAAAACTTTTAAATTTATTTTTTATTTTTGGGGTGTCTTTGTTTTGGTTTTTGCCCTTGATCAATGGGTAAAATCCTTAACTTTAGCAGGACTTAGATGGCAGAGTGAATACTTAGATTTAACTTATGCTCTAAATACAGGCGTAGCTTTTTCAATGTTGAGTTTTTTAGAACATAATTTAAAATATTTACATCTTGCTTTAATTGGCGTGCTTTTTATTTATCTTTTTTGGCAAAAAACACTTTTAAAAACTCATAATATAGCTTTTGGAATGATGCTTGGTGCTGGTGTTTCAAATTTATTGGATCGTTTTATACATGGAGGTGTAGTGGATATGTTTTTTTGGCATAAATGGTTTAATTTTGCTATTTTTAATGTTGCAGATGTCATGATAAATATAAGTGTGGCTTTGATTTTAATACAAGAAATATTTAAAAAAAGGAAAAAAGATGACAGAATGGATTAATGATTATTATTTTTGGATTAAATGGGTGCATTATTTGGCATTTGTTTCTTGGATGGCGGGTCTTTTTTATTTACCTCGTCTTTTTGTGTATCATGCTGAACATAAAGACAATAAAGGTTTTGTCGAGATTGTAAAAATTCAAGAAAGAAAACTTTATTTTTATATACAAACTCCTGCAATGATTGTGACTTTAATCACAGGAAGTTTAATGTTGCATGCTCATAAGGAAGTTTTAATGGTAGGTTCGGGTTTTATGCATGTTAAACTTGCCTGTGTTACACTTTTGATTATTTTCCATATACATAATTATTATTGTTTAAAAGCTTTAGCAAATGATACTTCTGCTAAAAGTGGGAAATATTTTAGAATTTATAATGAATTCCCAACTATAATGTTTATTATTATCGCTTTAATGATGGTTGTTCGCCCCTTTTAGTTTGTCTCCGCTTTAAATTCCATACTAGCGGAGTTAAGCGGATCAATATTTTCTTTCATGATATCGATATAATCTTTATTTTTAAGACGCTTATCATCTCTAAATACTGCACGCACAAGATCCATTCCTATGTAAAAATCTTTCATTAAAACCACAAAAAGATATTGACCAAATTCGGTTGCGATTAAAGCATTTTGATCTTTTATGATGGCACCACTTGTTTTAAGCCCTAAAAGTTCTATGAAAAGTTCTTTTTCGAGGTTGCAATTTAGAGTTTTATTAAATTTATCAATTTCTATTTTCCCTGAAAAAATTTCAGTTAAAAAGACATATTTGATAATCTCTTTTTTATCAAAACAAGCTTTGGCTATATTAGCATTTTGTTTTTCTTGTATAAATTTAGCATAATCATTTAGATTAAATGCATTAATTAAAAGCTCCCCATCTAAAAAGCTAAAAGCCCCGCTGCCTACTCCTAGGTATTCATGATGAGAACTGACATATTCGTCATTAAGCTTGTTTTTTTCTAAAGAAAAACTCCAACCATTGTTTTGGGTATAGTCTTTAAAAAATTCGCATATGATTTGATAATAAGTAAATTCATTATCTTTAATGCTCACTCCTAGACTTTTAGCGATATTATCTTTGGTAAGATTTGATTTCATTAAAGGATAGGTTGTGATTTGTTGTGGGGCTAAATTTGTAGCAATTTCTAAGTCATTTAAAAGTTGTTTTTCGCTTTGTCCTGGAAGATTGAAAATAAGATCTATACTAAAAATAGGTAAAATTCCTAAAGCTTTTGAAATTTTTTCTTGAAGTTCTTTAGATGAACCAAATTTACTATATCTTGCCACTTTTTTTAAAGTTTCATCATCAAAACTTTGAATTCCGCAACTTAAACGATCAATTATACCTTTAAACATAAAAAGCTTATTTGGATCAATATGATTTGGATCACTTTCGCATGAAATTTCTTTTATATTAAATAATTTTTTACAAAGTTCTAAGGTTTTTAATAATTCCTCTTCGTTAATCAGTGTTGTACCACCACCCACATACATGGAAGTAAAATCAAAACCTTTATCTTTCATGATTTTAATTTCTTCTCTAAGATTTTGAAAATACACTTTGGCTAAATTTTCATCATAATAATATTTATGAAAGCTACAATAAGGACAAAAAGTATGGCAAAAAGGTACATGGGCATAAAGCATATAGCTTTTGTCTTGTTTTGGAATTTTTTCTTCGGGTTGTTTTAAAAGTTCGACATTGAAACCTTTTTGGAGGGATTTTTCCATCATAGTATGAGAGTATTTTAAAGCTAAATTTTGAAATAAATTCATAAGTGGCCTATATATTAAAATATTTAAGATATAACTTTATCAATTTTTAGCTAAAATAGGAGTAAATTTTTTATTTCTTAAATAAAAAATGGGATTAAGTTTTTAAATTATTTAAAAAGGATATAAAATGGATAAAGCCAAAATTGTTCAAAATTTAAATGCTTTGTTTAAACAAAGAGCAGAGTTTTACTCTTATTTTGATGAAAATATTGCCAAAATCAATAATACTGAAGTATTTGATTTTAAGAATGCTAAAAATTTAAATCCAGAAGAGGTATATAGGCAATTTTATCATTTTGATTATGCTATAAGAAAATTATTGCCTGCTATTTACAAGGCTTATGAAATTACAGATGCAGATTTAGACAAAGATTTTTAATTTATTTAGAGAATAGAATAAACTATTCTCTAAAAGACATATCTAAATTTTTTGATTCTTCTTTTATATTTTTACTCATATCTTCGCTTTGCTCAAATCCTCCACCAAATGCTTTGATTACATCTACTATGGAATTAGCATAAGAATATTTAGTATTATTAAAAGCAACCGCAGCATTAAGCCAATTTTGACGTGCTTCTAAATAATCTTGCAAAGACATTTCTCCTATATCATAGCGTTCTTTAGCAATTTCATAGATTCTTTTGTAAGATTGTTCGCTTGCTTGTGCATTATCGTATTGTAAGCGTATAGTTTTTCTAGCTACTAAAGCATAGCGAATTTCTCCAAAAGCAGTAATCAAAGTATTTTGATAATTTACAAAAGCTTCATCTTTATTAAGCTTAGCTAAATTTACATTTTGGTAAATTTCACCCCAATGAAAAATAGGCAGAGTAAAGTTTCCACCTATATTCCAAGTCTTAGAACCTCCTTTAACCAAGGTATCTAAATCCCCACTTTCAAATCCTAATAATCCTGTTAAAGAAAGACTAGGTAAGAAAGCCGTGCGAGCTACTCCAACAAGATAATTTTGCTGAGTTAATTTTTCTAAAGAAGAGCCAATATCTGGACGTTGAAGCAAGATGGTACTTGAAATTCCAGTTGGAATGTCAAATTCTTTAAGATTAAAAACTTGATAGTTTTGATTTTTGTAAAGTATGTCATTTAAATCATTTGAAGTTAAAATTTTTAAAGCTTTAAGGTAATTTTCTTTATTTAATTTTGCTTCATTATATTGCAAAGCCATACTTTCTAAGTTGGCTCTTGCTTGAGCAAGTTCATATTCACCTACAGCGCCAACTTGAAATTTTTCATCATTAATCCTATAAATTTCTTTTGCAGATTCATAGGCTTCTTTAAGAGCATTTTCATTTTCATAAGCATTTACAAGATTAAAATAAGTTTGAACCGTATTTGAAATAACAGAAAGTCTTGCAGCTTCATAATCATACTCACTTGCTTTAAAGCCTGATTTTGAGGCGCGATATGTATCGCGATATTTTCCCCAAAGATCGATTTCATAGCTTAAATTAAGCCCCATTTTAAAATCATTACCGTAACTTACTTCCCCGGTTCGATTGCTTGGAGCATTTATAGCTGTTTTTGAACGATTACCGCTTGCGCTACCATCAAATTTTGGCAACAAACTGCTAAAATCTATACCTAATTGAGCAGCAGCTTGTTCCATGTGTATGAAGGCAAGTTTTAAATCATTATTATTTTTAAGTGCTAAATCAACCACTTTATTTAAATTTTCATCATCAAAATCTTTCCACCAATTTTTTGTGATAGAGCTATTGTTTTCTTTTTCCCAGGATAAGGCTCCAAACTTATTATCAATGCTATAGTTTGCTTCGGGAATATTTAAATTTGGACTTAAAGAGCAAGCTGAAATCAAAAGAGTAAAACTTGCTATAGCACTAATTGAAATTATTTTATTCATGAACCTTACCTCTTTTTTTATCTAGCCATTCATTAAAATTTTCTAAAAGATAGAAAAATAAAGGCACAAAGAATATCGCTAAAGTTGATGCTGCGATCATTCCACCAATAAGCCCTGTTCCTAAAGAGTGTCTTGAAGCACTTCCTGCTCCTGTTGCGAAAATCATTGGCAAGACCCCAAAAGTAAATGCCAAAGAAGTCATTATGATAGGACGAAAACGAAGTTTTGCTGCTGCAACAGCTGCTTCAAAAACTCCTTTGCCTTTTTTAAAGCGCTCTTCCATTGCAAATTCTACGATCAAGATAGCATTTTTAGCTGAAAGTCCAATCAAGAGCAAAAGTCCTGTTTGAAAATATATATCATTGCTAAATCCTCTTAAATATACCAATAAAAATGATCCAAATACCGCAAAAGGCACAGCTGTTACAACTGCTAAAGGTATAAGCCATCTTTCATATTGGGCAGCTAGAATTAAGAAGACAAATATCATCCCTAAAGCAAAAGCATAGCTTGCTGTTCCTTTGCTAGAAACTTCTTGATAGGCTGATCCACTCCAAGCTATGGAATAATCATCCCCTAAAGTTTCTTTTGCTACTTGAGCAATCGCTTCTATAGCTTGACCTGAAGTATAACCTGGTGCGGGTTGACCTTGAACTTGTGCCGCTGGGAAAAGGTTGAATCGTTTTACATCATCAGGCCCTGAACTTCTTTGTAAAGTTAAGAAAGAATCAAGTGGTATCATTTTTCCATCGTTTGATCTTACAAAAATATTTTTTAATGCATCTTGTGTATTTCTAAAATCACCTTTTGCACGGATATTTACTTGGAAGTTTTTGCCTAACATAGAAAAATCATTAACATAATAAGTGCCTATAGTTGCATTCATTGTGTTAAAAACATCTTGCATGTTAAGATTGTAGTGTTTTAATTTATCTCTATCAATTATAAGCTTGTATTGAGGGAAAGTTGTATCAAGGGTTGTTCTTACTCTTGATAGTTCTTTTCTTTGGTTGGCTACAGCAACAAGTTTATTTACATCTTTTTGTATTTCATCATAACTTTTTCCACTTTTGTTTTGAACATACATTTCAAAACCACCTGTGATGCTTAATCCAGGTATAGGAGGTAGGCCTATAAATATACTTGAAGCGTTGCGATCAAAAGCAAATTTTTTATTAAGTTCCATGGCGATTTCATCAGCACTCACATTTCTATCTTTCCAATCTTGCAAGCCTATAAACATTGCAGCAGCGTTTTCTTTTAATGAGCTTGTAAAAAGATCAAATCCTATCATAGCCATTGCATCTTTAATTCCATTGGTTTTTAAAACTTCTTGACTTATATGATCAACTTCTGAGATTGTTCTATGAAGTGCTGAAGCCGAAGGAAGATTAATAATGCCAATCATCAAACCTTGATCTTCTTCAGGAACTAAAGAGCTTGGTACAGCTTTATAAAGATAAAAAATTGCCCCAAGCATAATACAAAAAATTAAAACAAAGCGAATGGTTCTTTTTAAAATATATGCTACTCCTGTGCTAAATACAGAAGTACTCCAATCAAAAAAATCATTAAATTTCTTTACAAATTTAAATGGCTCTCCTTCATTACGTCGTAAAAAGAGTGCACATAAAGAAGGTGTTAAAGTAAGAGCAACAAAACCTGATATGGCTACAGATATTGCTAAGGTAAGGGCAAATTGTCTTTGAATTTCTCCAACAAAACCTGATATAAAAGAAACGGGTATAAAAACAGCACAAAGTACAAGAACAATTGAAATAACCGGAGAGCTAACTTCTTGCATCGCTTGGATAGCAGCATCTTTTACGCTTATTTGTTCATTTTCGTGTAAAATCCTATCGATATTTTCTACAACTATAATCGCATCATCTACAACAATCCCTATAGCTAAAATCAAGGCAAAAAGCGTAAGCAAGTTAATACTAAAGCCTAAAACATAAAGTCCAGCAAAAGTTCCTAATAATGAAACAGGTACAGCTATCATAGGAATAAGCGTTGCACGGAAATTCTTTAAGAACATATACATAACAATGATAACTAAAATTAGAGCTTCAACAAAAGTTTTAATTACTTCTTTGATTGATTCTATCACAAATTTTGTTGTGTCGTAAGGAATTTTATATGTTAAACCTTTTGGGAAATTTTTTGAAAGTTCTTGCATTTTAGCCTGGACAAGTTCTGCTGTATGCAATGCGTTTGCCCCTGATTGAAGATTGATTATAATCGGAACTGCATCATTGCCATTTAATCGTCCTTGTGAGCTGTATTGTTGTGATCCTATTTCTACATCAGCTATATCTTTAAGTCTTAAAAATGATCCATCATCATTTGTTCTTAAAATAATATTTTCAAATTCACTAGGATTTTGTAGTCTTCCTTGCATAGTGATTGAATAAACATAAGGGGATTTTTGAGTTACGGGCTCTTCGCCAATTTTACCAATTGCGTATTGAGCATTTTGGTCATTAACCGCAGAAATTACATCAGTAGCTGTGATTCCAAATTTATTTAATAAATCAGGTTTTAGCCAAATTCTTAAAGAATAATTACGATTTCCTATAGCGTTTGCATCCCCAACTCCCGGAACTCTTTTTAACTCATCTAAAACATTTAAAGCGATGTAGTTGTATACATCCACTGCACTCATTGAACCATCATTTGAATACATAGAAATTGCAGCAAGTGTTGCTGAAGAAGTTTTTCTAACAGTTACTCCAAGTTTTTTAACTGCATCTGGCATTTTTGCAGTTGCAGCTGAAATTCTATTATTAACATCTATAGTGGCTTGATCGGGATCTGTGCCGATATCAAAATAGACAGTCAAACTCATAGTTCCTGAAGAACTTGAAGTTGAATCCATATAAATCATATTATCTGCACCATTGATTGCATCTTCGATAGGACTTGCAACCGTTGAAGCAATGGTTTGTGCATCAGCTCCTGTGTAAGTTGCGCTTACCTTAACTGTAGGAGGAGTTAAAGAAGGATATTGTTCTATGGGTAAATTTGTAAGACCGATGACTCCAGCTAAAGAAATGATAATTGCAACAACTGAAGCAAAAACAGGTCTTTCGATAAAAAATTTAGAAAACATTATTGTGCTCCAATTTCTTTAACTTCGCTACCAACTTGAATTTTTTTAAAGTTATCTAAAATGATTTTGTCGCCATTTTGTAATCCTTTGTCAATGATAGCGTATTCATTGTTTTGGTAGCTTATATGTACAGAAGATTTTTCTACTTTTCCATTTTTAACAAGAAGAACATAAACATCATTTTGATCTTGTTTAATAGCTATTTGAGGCACTTTAAAGCCATTTTTTTGTATAAAACCTTCTGAAGTAATTGTTGCAAAAGCACCCGGTAAAAGTGTTGAGTTGTTGTTATCAAATACAGCTTTGGCTTTTACTGTTCCACTATTAGCATCTATAACGGAATCAATAAAATAAAGTTTGCCTTGAACGGTTTCTCCATTAAGATTTAAATTTGCATGAATGCTGTCTAAATCCCATTTTCCGCTTTGAGTATTGCGGACTAAATTTAGTTTATCTGTATCTGAAATAAAGAAATCTGCGTAAATAGGATTTAAATTTGTAACTCTAACTAGTTCAGTTGTTGAAGCACTTACATAATCCCCTATATTAACTAAAGCATCTCCTATAGTACCATTAAAAGGAGCTTTTATTTCGGTATGATCTAGATCAATTCTTGCATTTGCAAGTTGTGCTCTAGCAGTTGTTAGACTAGCTTTTGCATTATTAAATGTAGCAAGAGAAGAGTCGTATTCTTTTTGAGAGATTGCATTTTTGCTAAAAAGAGCCTTCGAACGATTAAAATCCTTGCTCGCGTTTTCAAAAGTTGCCTTAGCCATTAAAGCTTGTCCGTAAGCTGAATCAACGCTAGCTTTAAATTTATCTTGCTCTACAATAAATAATGTCTGTCCTTTTTTTACCTTATCTCCAGCCTTAAAAAGTTTATTTACTATTACGCCACTAACTTGAGGTTTTATAATAACATCATAATCACTGACAAGTTTAGCAGGATAAGTAAAACTAAGTGGCAAATCTTCAGATTTAGCACTCATTGTCGTTACAGGTTGAGGCGGCATTTGTATTTTTGGTGCTTCTTCTTTGCTACAAGCAGTGAGTAAAAGCACAACACTTAAAGCTAAAATAGTATTGTTTTGAAATAATTTCATGGTTTTACCTTGAAAAATTAAATTAAAAATTGTAATATTTATTACAAAAATTTTTGGCTAATTATATCTTAATTTTGGTTAATAAAATTATTTTTTAAGCTTTGGAGCCATTGATCCCATTTAGAAAAACGTTTACAACAAATTCAACATGTTCTTTTTGTTCTTTTTTATTTTTCAAAGGAGCATTAATTAAAACATTAAGATGATGATAAGGTTCTTTTAACATAGTGCAAAAAAGAACAGCAAGTTTTTCTGCGTTTTTTTTCATATAAGAATTATTTTGTTGCTTAAAAAAATCCATAAGTATGTTATAGGAAAAATTTTGTTGATTGTTTTCTATCCAATTAGCAAGGTGTCTATCTTTATCATAAACTTGAGAATAAACAATTTTACCAAAAGCTACAGCTTCTGGTTGATTAAAAATTTCTATAAAAGTTAAACCAAAAGAAGTTAAAATTTCTTTTAAAGTACCATTTTCAATTTCTTGTGTTTTGGAATAAATAAGATGAAAATGTTTTTTACATATGTCATCTAAAATTTCAAAGAATAATCCTTCTTTGCTTTTAAAACTATTATAAATATTAGAATAAGATCCTCCGGATAATTTAATAATATCACTCAAACTTGTTTCTTGGTAACCTTTTGTTAAAAAAAGCTCTAAGGCCACTGCTTTGATTTTCTCTTGTCTAGCTAAAACTTTTTGTGATGGTGTTCTATTTGAGTTCATTTTTTATCCTTTGTAAGAGTGTTTTTGGGGTATACAAATATACTTTTTCTAAAAACCGAAATTTTTTCATTATCTTTTGCATAAGCTTTTATATGTAAAGGAAAGATTACATCTTTTTTATCGTTGTTTGCTAAATTTTTTGTAGCTTTGATAACAACTATTTTTTTAACTTGTTCTCCTGCTTTTAATTTAAAAGGTTTGTTTGGTCTTATGATTTCAATTCCATCATTTATTCCTTCTAAATTTGCTGTAAAATAATATTCATGAGGTTTAGAATCTGTATTTTGAAACAAAAAGGTATAAGCATTTGAAATGACTAATTTACCTTTAACATTTGAAATATTATATAATTCACTACTACGATTGATATTTAAAAGCATGCTTTCTTTTTTGCTTCCCATGATAATTAAAGCCAATAAAGCAATTAAAAGAACTATAAAATATGCTATCGTTCTAAATCTTAAATAATGAACCTTAGAACGCGTTTCAATAGCTTTTGCACTTGTCCAATTGATCAAACTTGGACGATTAAATTTGCTTTGTACCTTAGAACAAGCATCGGCACATTCAAGACAATTAATACATTCAAGTTGCATTCCTTTGCGTATGTCAATATGAGTTGGACAGATGCTAACACAGGCTTCACAACCTATGCATTCTCCTTCAGGCGGTTTTTTATGAAGTTTGATGTGTCCATCATAAATCAAACCCCCGCGTTTTTCATCGTAGATCACTTGCATTGTATCATGATCAAACATTACAGATTGTATTCTTGCATAAGGACAGACATAAATACAAAATTTTTCTTGTAAATAGGTAATATCCAAAGTAAAAAGTAAGCTAGCACAAAATAAAACTCCAAGTAAAAGTAGATGCTCACCAGGATTTTGAATATAATTGAAAAAATCTTCAGGAGGAATAAAGTACCAAAGTAAATTACTAACAGCAACTAAAGATATAAAATAAAAAATTATTACTCCAAGAAATTTTTTAAAATATTGTCCCTCATATTCTTTTTGTTTATTATTAATATTTTTGCGAATTTTAAGAAATTTAGTTTGTATAATATCCCTATATATAACTCTAAAAATCGTTTGTGGACAACTCCAAGCACACCAAATTCTTCCGCCTAAAGTTGTAATAAAAAAAATAAATAAAAAAAGAAATATAAGAATAAAAGGCATGAGATAAAATTCTTGTGTTGAAAAAGAAATAAAAAATAGGTTTAATTTAGAGTGATCAAAACTTAAAAGAAAAAAATGATTTTCATTAATTCTTATGAAAGGTAGAGCAAATATGACAATACTTGCAATTAAATATATAAAATATCGTTTTTTTGTATAGTTTGTAATGTGTCCTTGCATTTTTAGACCTTAATTATAATTTTTAGCACTTTGTAACTAAAGATTATAGCCGATAAAAACTAAAACAATTTTTAAATGCTTTCTAAGTTAGAATTAATAAGAAGTGTTTTATAATTATATTTCACAACAAAAATTTACACATGAAAGGTGGTGAGGACTGTGCCAGGAATCAAGGTGCATCCTAACGAGTCTTTTGATGAAGCGTATCGTAAATTCAAAAAGCAAGTAGATAGAAATCTAGTTGTAACTGAAGTAAGAGCAAGAAGATTTTTCGAGCCTATGACTGAAATTCGCAAAAAACAAAAAATTTCAGCACGCAAAAAAATGCTTAAAAGACTTTATATGCTTAGACGCTACGAGTCAAGACTCTAACCCAAAAGCCCGAAAGGGCTTTTTTTATACCTACAAATCTTCATTCGGTATTAAAAAGTATTTATTATTTTTTGTTAAAATTTCTAATTTAAATTTTCTGTTTTTAGGATAAACTTATGAAAAAAATCAAAAAAATCATTCAAATTGGTATGATAGGTGGTTTAGCAGCTGTTGCTGGAGGTGCTTTAGCAGGTTGTGGAAGTAATAATGACAATGCAGATACTTTAAATCAAGCAGCTAATGTTCAAGGAGCTTTTGTAATTATCGAAGAAACAGCTCCAGGGCAGTATAAAATCAAAGATCAATATCCAAGTGATGAAACAAGGGTAGTTTTAAAAGATCTTAATGGTACAGAAAGAATTTTATCCAAAGAAGAAATGGATGCTTTGATTAAAGAAGAAGCAGCTAAAATTGATAATGGAACTTCAAATTTAACTAAAGACAATGGACAAATCAGTAGTGGAGGATTGAGTTTGGGAGAAACTTTACTCGCAAGTGCTGCAGGCGCTATTTTGGGAAGTTGGATAGGTTCAAAACTTTTCAATAATCAAAATTTTGCCAACCAACAACGCGGTGCTTTTTCAAATCAAAGTGCTTATCAAAGGAGTGTTAATAGTTTTAATAAAGCAGGTACAACAAGCTCCGCTTCAAGTGCTAAAAAATCAGGTTTTTTTAGTGGAGGCTCTAAAGCCACAAGTTCTAGTTCTTCTTTTGGTTCTTAAGGATAAATAATGCAATTATTACAAGTAGACAAACTTCAAAAAGATTATTTAGAAAATATAGGTTTTTCTTGGCATACAGATGAAGATGGAAGTGATTATATTAGCAATAAGTTAGTTTGTGTTAAGGAAAGTGAAGTTAATGCTTATTATGAAGCGGTAAATGAGCTTTATGATATGTTTATTGCTGCAGCGCAAGAAGTGATTGACAATGATCGTTTTGATGAGCTTGGAATCCCTTTTAATCTTATTGATGCGATTAAAATGAGTTGGGAAAATGAGGTTCATTGGCATTTATATGGGCGTTTTGATTTAGCGGGTGGGCTTGATGGTAAGCCTATAAAACTTATAGAATTTAATGCTGATACCCCTACTGCTCTTTTTGAAAGTGCGATTTTACAATGGGCACTTTTAAAACAAAATGGAATGGATGAAAGCGCACAATTTAATAGCATTTATGAAAGTTTGATGGATAATTTTAAAAGACTTATTACCCTTGATGAAAGTGTTGAAGAGTTTGAAGAGCATTACCAAGGGTGGAAAATTCTTTTTTCAAGTGTTGCAGGAAGCAAAGAAGAAGAAATCACTACAAAATTACTTTCCCATATAGCCAATGAAGCAGGTTTTCAAACTAATTTTTCCTTTGTAGATGAGGTAGAATTTAGTGAAGAAGGAATTTTTAAAGAGGGTGAAAATTATGAGTATTGGTTTAAGCTTATTCCTTGGGAGGATATAGCTATAGAAGAGGGTGAACTTGCTATGCTTTTAACTCAGATCATGCGTAATCAAAGAGTGATTATTTTAAATCCTGCTTATACGCTTTTATTTCAATCTAAGGGAATTTTAAAAATTTTATGGGAGCTTTATCCAAATCATCCATTACTTTTAGAAACAAAAGATACTCCTTTAGAGGGTAAAAATTATGTTAAAAAACCTGTTTTTGGTAGAGAAGGTGCAAATATCAGTATAATTAAAGATGGAAAAACTTTGCATGAGAATGTAGGTCCTTACGGGAATAATAAGGCTATTTATCAAGAATATGTAGAGTTTAATTCATGTGAAAACGAATACTATCAAGCAGGTGTTTTCTTTGCTTATGAAGGGTGTGGCTTAGGATTTAGAAAAGGAGGACTTGTGCTTGATAATTATTCTAAATTTGTAGGACATATTATAAAGGATTGAAAAATGAAAATTGTTTGTTTAGATGCGGCAACTTTAGGGGATTATGATTTAAGTGTTTTTGAAAAATTTGGTTCTTTGCAAATTTATACTACAACAAATAAAGAGCAAACCATAGAGCGTTTAAAAGATGCTAATGTCGCCATGACAAACAAGGTTGTAATTGATAAAGATGTGATTGATGCTTGTAAAAATTTAAAACTCATTTTAGAAACTGCTACAGGGGTTAATAATATCGATATTGAGTATGCTAAAGAAAAAGGTATTATTGTAAAAAATGCTGCTGGGTATTCTACCATGAGTGTTGTACAACATACTTTTGCGTTTATGTTTACTTTTTTAAATCAAGTGCTTTATTATGACAAATGGAGCAAAGAGGGTAAATGGTGTGAAAGTTCTATTTTTACAGATTATAGTAGAATTTTAAACACCTTAAGTGGTAAAAAACATGGTATTATAGGTTTAGGAGCTATAGGTAAAGAAGTGGCAAAAATTTCAAAGGCTTTTGGAGCCGAAATTTATTATTATTCTACGAGTGGAGCTAATAAAAACGCAGATTTTGTACATTTGGAATTAAAAGATTTATTGAAAACTTGCGATATTATAAGTATCCATGCACCTTTAAATGAAAAAACTAAAAATTTACTCACCTTTGAAGAATTAAAGCTTTTAAAAGATAATGCGATTTTGATTAATGTAGGAAGAGGTGGGATTATCAATGAAAATGATTTAGCTAAAATCATAGATGAAAAAAATATTCGTGTAGGGCTTGATGTTTTAGAAATTGAACCTATGATGAAAAATCATCCGCTTTTAAGCATTAAAAATAAAGAAAATCTTATTATCACCCCTCATGTTGCATGGGCGAGTAAGGAAGCTTTAAATGCTTTAATGGATATAGTTTATAATAATTTAAAAGAATGGATAGAAAATGGCAAGTGAACATAGTTTTGATATTTCAGCAGCTTTAGATAAGCAAGAGTTAAAAAATGCTTTTGAACAAGCTAAAAAAGAACTTGATAGTCGTTATGATTTAAAAGGAATTAAGTGTGAGATTGATTTAAGCGAAAAAGAGAGTATTTTTAAACTCAGTTCTTCTAGTGAAGGAAAACTTGATGTTCTAAAAGATATAGTGATTTCTAAACTTATCAAAAGAGGAATTAATCCTAATGCTATTAAAGAGCTTTCTCGTGAAAGTGGAGCAATGTTTCGTTTAAATTTGAAAGCAAACGATGCTATTGATAGTGAAAATGCTAAAAAAATCAATAAAGCTATTAAAGATAGCAAGCTTAAAGTTAACTCTTCGATTCGTGGTGAAGAAATTCGTGTTGTAGCAAAACAAATCGATGATTTACAAGCTGTGATGAAGCTTGTAAAAGAGCTTGATTTAGAGTTAAATATCAGTTTTAAAAATCTCAAATAAGGTTAAATTTGAAACATTGTTTAGCTCTATGTTTTGTTTTTTTTCTTTGTGCTTGTAGTGTGAAAAATCAAAATTTTTCAAGTCAAAGCTTGATGGTTTTGATTGCTTCTCCTATGATAAAAATCAATGATGCAGCTTTTTTAAAAAAAGAAAATAATGCTTTAAATTTGGAAGTTTATAAACTAGGGCAAGCTTTTTTTGAACTCAAAATCAAGGATAAAATTTGCATCAATGCAGTGTGTTATGATAAAAAAGTGTTTAATCAAAAATTTTTTAAAAATGTATATTATGATGATATTTTAAGTGATATTTTAAAGGCAAATGCTTTATGGCGGGGTAAAAATTTAGAAAAAACTGATTGTGGTTTTGAGCAAAATTTAAAAGCAAAAAATTATGAAATTTTTTATCAAGTTTGTGATAATAAAGTAAGTTTTTTTGATAAAATTTCACATACTAAAATTATCTTAACGCATATTCAAAATTGAAGGATAGAGTTTGAAATTTTTTTTACTGGTATTTTGCTTTGTCAATCTAGCTTTAGCACAAGTTTATAAAGGTGAATTGTATTTTTATCATTTGCAGGATAAAGAAATTTTTGCCATAGTTTATGATAATGCACCTATGACTCCACTTTTTGACAGGGATAAAAATCAAACAAGTTCTAGTTTTTTAATTATTGATGATATAAATGGAAATTTAGAGATTCCGCTCGTTAAGACAAATGATTTTTGGCAGGATGAGCGTAAAAAATATAAAATCAATTCTTCTAAAATGCTTACATATGATAATAAAAATTTTCAAGGAGAAAATTTAGGAACAACTACTTTAGAACTTGTTGAAACGCAAGATGGCATTCGTATAAAGCGTAGTCTTGATTTTATAGGTTTTAATGATGATTTTAAAGAATTTCATCCTGTTCATAAGGGTGTATTTAGTTTTGAACAAATTCGCCAAAAACCTATTTTTTTACAAGATGGAAAAATTAGTTTTGAAGAATGGTATTAT
The DNA here is from genome assembly GCF_001762365.1 of Campylobacter sp. BCW_6873. Lineage (NCBI taxonomy): Bacteria > Pseudomonadati > Campylobacterota > Epsilonproteobacteria > Campylobacterales > Campylobacteraceae > Campylobacter > Campylobacter sp. BCW_6873. Next base: position 49,962 of record NZ_MJWS01000027.1, on the reverse strand, counting down.
TTTTATGAAGATGGTATGAGTCGTGCTATTTTAGAGTTAAATAATTTTGTTTATGATATTAATGCTCACGCATTTGTAAAACTAAATGATTTGTATAATACTGAAAATAAAAAATTTCAAAATCTTTTACATGAGAAGCTTAAAAATACATGTGATGAGTGTTTTGAAGATCTGCAAAATTTACAATTTAATAATAATTTTTTGCTTAATAATGGAAAACTAAAAATTTGTTATCTACCTTTTGAAGGTCATTTTTTAGATGAAAATATTTGCGTAGAATTTAACGAAGATGAGCTTAAGGAATTTAAAAAATAATGGAAAAATTAAAAAATTTTTTAAGTTTGAAAAATATAGAAGATACCCAAATTTATAAAGAGCTTAAGTGTGCTAAAAATGAGGCTTTGATTCTTAGAGAGCTCTGTAGAAATTATGTCGTTTCTATTTCTTCTATCAATGCCTTTACTTTATTATCGACAGTTTTTGGAAATGATAAGTATCTTTATCTTGATGCTTTGGAGGATTTAAAAAAACTTATCGAAAGAGGTTTTGTAAATCAAAATTCGAGTTTTTTTAAAAGTTTAGAAAATAATAAAACTCAAACATTAACTCTTGCCTTATTGCAAAGCGAGCTTAGTCTAAGTGAATATTTTTTAGAATTTTTAGAAGCAAAACCTCGTTTAAACTTTGAGAAACAAGAGGCTTATGCAGATTATTTAGAATATTTAAAAGATGAATTTGTGCGTATTCAATTATACGAAAGATTAAGTTTTATACAAAAAAGTGCTTATAATAGTGAAATAAAAAATCAAATTAAACTTTATGAAAAACATATCAAAGAAAGACTAAAAAAAAGTAAATTTTATAATGTATTGGCTGATATTTTTAAAGAATACAATCTTGAACATAAAGAACAAATTATTTTTCTAGCACTTTTAAAAGAAGAATACGCCTTAAGTAATGAAAGTTCGATTTCTAGAGAAATGAATTCTTTACTTTCTTTAATCAGTGAAAATGATTTAGAAAGGCATAAAAATAAAAAACTATTACAAGAAAATGCTCCTCTTTTAAACTTAATCGAGTATGATGAATATTTAAATGCTTTTGGAGATATTTCTAAAAGTTTTTTTATTATTGATGAAATTTTACAAAGAATTATAAATTTTGAACCAAAACAAAGTAAAAAAATCAAAATTGAAAGTGTTTTAAAAGATCAGGATATTTTTGAGCTTATAGAACCAAGCACTGATATCAATGATATTATTATGCCTGAAAATACAAAAGAGCTTTTAGAAAATATTTTAAAACAACAAGATAAAAAAGTCCTAGAAAGACTTCATTCTTGGGGTATAAAGAGTAATAAAAATATAGAAGCTAAAATTATTTTTTATGGTCCTGCTGGTACTGGAAAAACTATGTCAGCTTTAGCTATGGCTAAATCAATGAAAAAATCTGTTCTTAGTTTTGACTGTTCTAAAATTTTGAGCAAATGGGTTGGAGAGAGTGAGCAAAATGTAAGAAAAATTTTTGATACCTATAAAAATATCGTGCAAACTTGCAAACAAAGTCCTATTTTACTTCTCAATGAAGCCGATCAGTTTTTAAGTACGCGTGTAGATGGAAGTAGTGGTAGCGATAAAATGCATAATCAAATGCAAAATATATTCTTAGAGCAAATTGAGCGTTTTAGCGGTGTGATTATCGCTACGACAAATTTTTTAGAAAGCTTAGATAGTGCATTTTCAAGAAGATTTGATTATAAGATAGAATTTAAAAAACCTGATTTTAAAGATAGGCTTAAAATTTGGGAAAAATTTCTACCTAAAAAAGCATTATTTGAAAAAGATTTTGATATAAATATTTTATCAAATTATGAATTAAGTGGAGCACAAATTTTAATGGTGGTGAAGAATACAGCTTTGAAAGTAGCTGTATCACAAGATGGGGTTTTTAAAATGCAAGATTTTATAGAAAGCATACAAAAAGAATTAAATTCAAGTTTTGATAAAAGTAAGATTGTTGGATTTTAACTTTTTTAATGTTTTTGTATAGCGAACTATAAAATAAAACAAAGCTACAATTAAAGTACTCCATTCCCAAAACATAGGAACTTTTGGAGTTAAAAAATAATGATAACTTGCCAAAACTAAGCTTAAATATCCTAGTTTTCTAATTTTACTAAGTTTTTTAAAGATTTTAAAAGAACTTAAAAGCATTAAAAATATGATTAAAAATGCGATAAATCCACTTACTTCTAATAAACGATGTGAAATATCATCAAAAAGCCTTAAAATTTGAGCATTTCTATCAAAAATAAAATAATTTAAAAAGTGTAAAATCGCCCAAAAAGTTGCAAAAATACCTAAAATTTTAGGATAATTTTTTGTTTTTTTAAATTTAAGCAAAGAAAATAAAAGACTTAAATTTAAAAAGATCAAAGCAAATATTCCGGTGTAAATATAGGCTTCTTTTACAAAATCAAAGGCTTTTATGATATGATAAAAGCCATAGATTAAACTTATGATAAAGCTAAAATAAGCAAGAAATTTAAAGTATTTTGTTTGCATTAAAAATTCACTTTCAAGTCCATGTTTTTATATAAACTTGCTACTTCTTTTTCATAGCCATTAAACATTAAAGTAGGCTTGGTAAAGAAATCTCCTAAAGTCCTCTCGTTAGCTTGAGACCATCTAGGATGAGAGACATTAGGATTGACATTGGCATAAAAACCATATTCGTTTGGAGCGTAACTTTCCCAAGTGGATTTAGGCTGTTCTTTGGTAAATTCTATTTTAACTATGGATTTAATACTTTTAAAGCCATATTTCCAAGGAACAACAAGGCGTATTGGAGCGCCATTTTGAGGCTTTAAGGCTTTTTTATACATTCCTACTGCAAGCAAGGTAAGAGGATGCATAGCTTCATCCATGCGAAGTCCTTCTACATAAGGATAGTCTATAGTTGGAAATAAAGCGTCTTGATCGGGAAATTGACTCTTATCTAAAAGAGTGGTAAATTTAACAAATTTTGCTTTGCTTGTAGGCTTTGCCATTTCAATCAAACGACGCAATTCAAAGCCTACCCAAGGTACCACCATAGACCAAGTTTCAACACAGCGAAAACGATAAATTCTTTCTTCTAGAGGGAATTTTAAAATATCTTCCATGCTTAGAGTTAAAGGTTTTTCTATTTCTCCACTGATATCGATTTTCCAATTTTGAGTGTTGAAATTTTGTGCTAATGATACAGCCTTTTTTTTGTCTGTTGAAAATTCATAAAAATTAACATAATTTGTAGCCAGTTCTTCATCGCTGATTTCAAGTTTGTTTGGATTAGTATCGTTTGTGAAATTTAAAGCAGATAGTTTAGAAGTAAGCACGCTTGAACTTATTAAAGCACCTGCTCCAAGTTTTAAAAAATCTCTTCTTTTTTTATATAAATTCTCAGGAGTTATAATCATAATTTTTCCTTATTAAAAATTTTTATTATTAAAATATAACAAGGATAATGATTATTAAATTTCTTGTAGAATTTTTTCACAAATTTTTCTAGGGTTATTATCTTTATAAATAGGGCGTCCAACTACTATAAAATCGCTTAAATTTTCTCTAGCCATTGTTAAATTAGCGACGCGTTTTTGATCATCATTTTTCTCTCCAAATGGACGAATTCCTGGAGTGAGAGTTAAGAAATTTCTTTGGGTGTGTTCTTTGATGATTTTACTTTCAAAAACAGAGCATACCATACCATCAAGTCTATTTTCATAGGATATTTTTGAAAAATTAATTACAGCTTCTTCGATTTTTTGTCTATAAATACTAAAGAAATTTTCTTCATCAAAACTCGTAAGAGCAGAAACTGCTAAAACTAATGGTCTTTTTGAAAATTTGCTAAGCCGTGTCATAACTTCTTGCATGGCTATTTTTCCAGCACTTGCGTGGATATTGATCATATCAACACCAAGTTTTGATATTTCTTCGCAAGCATCTGCCATAGTGTTGGGAATATCATGAATTTTAAGATCAAGAAATATTTTAAAATCATCAACTTTTTTAAGTTCTTCTATGAATTTAAAACCATCTCTTAAATATGCTCTTAAACCTACTTTTAACCATATGTCTAAATTTTTTAATTCTTTAGCAAGTTGTAAGCATTCTTCTTTTGTAGAAAGATCAAGTGCGACACAAAGCTTCATTTTTTAGCCTTTATTAAGGCATCTAAAACTCCATTTATAAATTTTGGAGAATTGTCATTAGCAAGTTCTTTGGCAAGTTCTATAGCTTCATTGATAACAATGGCACTAGGAGTATCGGTAAAAAGTAACTCATAAGCTCCAAGTCTTAGTATAGCTCTTTCTACATGTCCTAAAGCTGTAATTTGATTATCATTTAGAAATGAATTTAAGGTTTCATCAATATTGTTTAAATTATCTAAAATTCCATGATATAAATTTAAAGTAAAATTTTTTTGTTCATTGCGTATTTTTTTTTCATCTAAAATTTCATCTACAAAAACGTTGTTTTGAGAATTTAATTCAAAAGCATAAAGTAAGGAGATGACGCTTTGGCGAACTTGATGACGCGTTGCCATTAAAGCTCCTTGCTTAAATTTAACATCTCAATTACAGTTGCCATAGCTTCAAAGCCTTTATTACCTGCCTTGCTTCCAGCTCTTTCTATGGCTTGTTCTATTGTATCTGTAGTTAAAACACCAAAGCTTACAGGGATATTATGATTTAAACTCACATTGGCTATGCCTTTGGTAGTTTCTGCTGAAACATAGTCAAAATGCGGAGTTGAGCCACGAATTACTGCACCTACGCAACAAATTGCATCAAATTTTTTGCTTTCTATAGCTTTTTTTAACGCATACGGAAGCTCAAAAGCACCAGGAACAAGTATAAGGCTTAGATTTTCCTCTTTGCCTCCGTGTCTTAAAAAAGCATCTTTTGCTCCTTCTACAAGGCGATCTGTGATGATATGGTTAAATCTTGCATTAATGATAGCAATTTTTGTATTTGAGTCTAAATTTAATTTTCCTTCAATAATATTCATTTGTTTTCCTTTATGATATTTTGTATTTCTAGTAATGTATTAACGCAATTTTTAAGGCGTGTAAGATCAAGCATATTAGGTCCATCGCATAAAGCCTCGCAAGGATTAATATGTGTTTCAAAGAAAAAGCCATCTATGCCTACGGCTGCTGCCGCTCTTGCTAAAGGTTCTACAAATTCGCTTTTTCCTCCGCTACTTCCACCTGCAGCCCCTGGCATTTGTACACTATGGGTAGCATCAAAAATAACTGGAGCAAATTCACGCATGATAACTAAAGAACGCATATCTACTACTAGATTTCCATAGCCAAAGCTAGCTCCTCTTTCAGCTACAAAAACACCATTTTTTTGAGCAGCTTCATAGCCTTCATCTTCTATGCCACGGGTTTGTAGAATTTTTTTAACGCTGTATTTGATATCGCTTGGGTTTAAAAATTGTCCTTTTTTGATATTAACTTTTGCCTTAGTTTTTGCTGCGGCTACAAGTAAATCGGTTTGACGGCATAAAAAAGCAGGAATTTGCAAGACATTAGCTACTTCACTTACAGGGTTTGCTTGATTGCTTTCGTGTATATCGGTTAAGATTTTCATACCAAATTCATCTTTTACGCTTTGTAAAATTTTTAATCCTTCTTCAAGGCCAGGACCTCGAAAAGAATTAATACTTGTGCGATTGGCCTTATCAAAACTTGATTTGAAATAAAATTCTATATTTGGATTTTCATTAAAATTTTTTAACTGTTCAGCAACTTTAAAAATCAAATCTTTGCTTTCTATGACACAAGGACCAGCAATGAGTATCATTTTTTTCATTTTTTTCCTTTGTTCTTAACTAAAATTAATCCACCAAAAATAATGCCTATTATACCTAAAAAAACCATAGTACTTGGTAAATTATCTCCTAAAATTATCCCAACTATCATACTAAATACTACATCAAGATAACTAACCCCAGCAACCACTCCTGCTTGTTTAGCGATACCATAAGCTTTGGTGACATGAATTTGATAAATGGTACCTAAAGTTCCCATAATGGCAATGATAAGCCAAGCTGTAAGACTTGGCATCACAAAAGGTGCTAGAATGAAATCTAAATGTAAAGAATCAAGATGCTGTGGTTCAAAAAATTCAGCACTGATCATAGAAATTAAAGGCATTAAGGTTCCTAAAAGGATAAAAGAAAAGGCAATTTGTTCTGTAGTGTAAGATTTTCTAAGTTCTCTTACACTTGTAAGAGCTAAAGCGGCTAAAAATCCACTCGTGATACCTATAACTGAATTTTTTAAATCAAAGCCTGAATGATTTAAATTATGAGCCCAAGGCTGAGCGATTAAAAGCACTCCGCCAAATGCTATTAAAATTCCTATCCAGCCTTTGATGCCAATATTTTCTTTAAAAACAACAAAAGCTATTAAAGTAATAAAAATAGGAGCAGTTTTTTGAAAAGCAAAAGCTCCACCTAGTGTAATATTTGAAACATTATAGAAAAACATATATAGTGAAAGCGTGCCTACTACTCCACGAAATACCAAGAGCCAAAAATGTCCCCCTTCTTTATGTGCCTTAGATCGTTTTAAAAGATAGACTATAAAAAAAATTCCTATGATATTTCTAAAAAACATAATTTCTATAGAACTCATTTCCTTGCTAAGAATTTTTGCACAAGCTCCCATAAGTGCAAAATCCAAACATGCTAAAATCATGAAATAAATTCCTAAATTATGCTTGATTATTTTTAGCATTTTTTTCCTTGACTAAAATCTGGGTTAATTCTAGTCTTTTTTTGCTTAATATTAAGCCAAATTTTATATAATTTTAAAAATATAATTTTCTAGGAAAAAAATGCAAAGCATCATACTTATAGGCAAGCCAAATGTGGGAAAATCAAGTCTTTTTAATAGAATGGCAAGACAAAGAATAGCTATTACAAGTGATATTTCAGGCACAACTAGGGATACAAATAAAACAGAAATTCATATTCATTCAAAAAAAGCCATGCTTATTGATAGCGGGGGGCTTGATGAAAGTGATGAACTTTTTAAAAATGTGAAAAAAAACACTTTAAAAGTAGCTAAAGAAAGCGATATCATACTTTATCTAGTTGATGGGAAATTAGCGCCTGATGATGAGGATAGACAGTTTTTTTATTCTTTAAAAAAACTTGGAAAACCTATAGCCTTAGTGATTAATAAAGTAGATAATAAAAAAGATGAAGAAAGGGCTTGGGAGTTTGCAAATTTTGGCGTAAAGGAAATCTTTAATCTTTCAGTAACTCATAATGTAGGCTTAGATGAACTTTATGAATGGCTTGGAAAATTTTTACATGAAGAGTTTTTAATCCCCGATGAAGAAGAAAATTTAGAAGATTTTTTAGAGCATTATGAAGAAGGAAAAGAATTTCAATTTAAAGAAGTTGATCAAAATCATATCAGAGTGGGTATTGTAGGGCGTGTAAATGTTGGAAAATCAAGTCTTTTAAATGCTTTGGTTAAGCAAGAACGCAGTGTTGTAAGTTCTATCGCAGGAACTACTATAGATCCTGTTAATGAAAGTGTAGTTCATAAAGATAAAGTGATAGAATTTGTTGATACTGCAGGTATTAGAAAAAGGGGTAAAATTCAAGGACTAGAACGCTTTGCACTAAATCGCACGGAAAAAATTTTATCTCATTCTCAAATAGCACTTTTGGTTTTAGATGCGCATGAGGGCTTTAACGAGCTTGATGAACGCATTGCTGGGCTTGTGGCTAAGCATTATTTGGGTGTGATTATTGTTTTAAATAAATGGGATAAAAGTGAGATGGATTTTGATAAGACTGTAAAAGAATTGCGTCTTGATCGTTTTAAATTTCTAGCTTACGCACCCGTGATTAGTGTATCAGCTTTAAGTGGAAAAAGGGTGCATGTTTTACTCGATAAAATTTTGCAAATTTTTGAAAATTTTACTCAAAAAATCCAAACTTCTAAGCTTAATACCTTGATAGAAAATGCCACAAGAGCACATCCTTTGCCGCATGATTATGGGAAATTGGTTAAAATTTATTATGCAGTACAATATGACTTAGCACCGCCAAAAATTGCACTTATTATGAATCGTCCTAAGGCCTTGCATTTTAGCTACAAGCGTTATTTGCAAAATCAAATCAGAAAAGAATTTAATTTCGAAGGTGTGCCTTTAGTGATTGCTTCGCGTAAAAAGGGCAGTAAAGAAAATGATGAAAGTTAAAAATATCGTTTTTATAGGATTTATGGGTTCTGGAAAAAGCACTTTAGCAAGAGCTTTAGCTAAGGATTTAGATCTTGTTTTTTTAGATAGTGATTTTTTAATAGAACAAAAATTTAATCAAAAAGTCAGTGAAATTTTTGTGCAAAAAGGGGAGAATTTTTTTAGAGAACAAGAGCAAAAAATGGCTGATTTTTTTAGTTCTTGTGAGAAAACTTGTATTGCTACAGGTGGGGGCTTTGTTAATGTTTCAAATTTAGAAAAAGCAGGTTTTTGTATTTATTTAAAAGCAGATTTTGAATATTTAAAAAAGCGTTTAGATGAAAATGAAATTTCTAAAAGACCTTTATTTTATGATGAAATTAAAGCAAAAAAATTATATAATGAGCGTTTAAGCAAGTATGAACAAAAGGCAAATTTTGTTTTAAATATAGAAAATAAAAATATAGATGAGCTTTTAAGCGAGATTAAAAAGGTGATAAAATGAGAGTATTAACAGGCCTTCAGCCAAGTGGCGATTTGCATATAGGTAATTATTTTGGTGCGATTAAACAAATGGTAGATGCGCAAGAAAAAAGCCAAATGTTTATGTTTATTGCTAATTATCATGCCATGACTTCTTCTCAAGATGGAGAAAAAATTCAACAAAATTCCTTAAAAGCTGCTGCGGCTTTTTTAAGCCTTGGTATAGATCCACAAAAGAGCGTTTTTTGGTTGCAAAGTGATGTTAAGGAAGTTATGGAGCTTTATTGGATTTTATCGCAATTTACTCCTATGGGTTTATTAGAGCGTGCGCATAGTTATAAGGATAAAGTTGCTAAGGGGCTTAGTGCTTCACACGGACTTTTTTCTTATCCTGTTTTAATGGCGGCAGATATTTTGCTTTTTGATACACAAATTGTCCCTGTAGGAAAAGATCAAATCCAGCATGTTGAAATCGCACGCGATATTGCCTTAAAAGTTAATAATGAATGGGGTGAAATTTTTACCCTTCCAGAAGCGAGAGTTAATGAAGAAGTAGCTGTAGTTGTAGGCACTGATGGGGCAAAAATGAGTAAATCTTATCAAAATACTATAGATATTTTTAGCAGTGAAAAAACCTTAAAAAAACAAATTTCTTCCATAGTTACAGATAGTACCGCTTTAGAAGATCCAAAAGATCATGAAAACTGCAATGTTTTTAAAATCGCAAAGCTTTTTTTAGATGAAGCAGAGCAAAAAGAATTGCAAATACGCTATGAAAAAGGTGGCGAGGGTTATGGACATTTTAAAATGTATTTAAACGAGCTTGTAAATGTTTATTTTAAAGAAGCGAGAGAAAAATACAATGAGCTTTTAGAAAAGCCTTCACATTTAAAAGAAATTTTAGATTTTGGTGCAACCAAAGCAAGAAAAATCGCCCAAGAAAAAATGCAAAAAATTTATGAAAAAATCGGACTTTAAGGAGTAGAAAATGCTAGATTTAAAAAATTTGCAAAATAATTTTGATGAAGTGGCTAAAAAGTTAAAAAATAAAAAAGTTGATGAAAATATTTTAAAAAAACTTGCTGAACTGTTTGCAAGTTTAAAAAAAGAAAAAACAGCTTTAGAAGAATTTCAAGCTTTTCAAAATAAATTCAGCAAAGAGCTTGCTACAGCCGAAGATAAAGAAAATTTAAAAGCAAAATTAAGCGAAAATAAAAGCAAAATTAATGAGCAAAGCGCTAAAGTAAATGCTTTAGAAAATGAGCTTGAAGAAATCGCTCATGCCATCCCAAATATCCCTGATGAGTCTGTGCCTGTGGGTGAAGACGAAGATGAAAATGTGGAGCTTAAAAAAGTTTTAAATCCACCTAGCTTTGATTTTACTCCAAAAGAGCATTTTGAATTAGGAGAGAGTTTAAATTGGCTTGATTTTGTGCGTGGGGTGAAAATTTCACAAAGCCGTTTTTGTGTGCTTAAGAACGAAGGAGCTTTATTAAGCCGTGCTTTGGTAAATTATATGATAGATTTTAATAGAAGTCGTGGATTTGAATTTGTTAATGTACCTTTTTTGGTAAATGGTGCTACTATGTTTGGGACAGGTCAGTTGCCAAAATTTAAAGAAGATATGTATAAGGTAGATGATGAGGATTTGTATTTAATCTCAACTTCTGAAATTCCAGTAACCAATCTTTACAGCGGAGAAATTTTAGCTAGTGAAACTTTACCTATAAAAATGACTTGTTATAGCGCTTGTTTTAGAAAAGAAGCAGGCAGTGCAGGGCGTGATACAAGAGGTATTATAAGACAACACCAGTTTGAAAAAGTAGAGCTTGTAAGTATCACTAAACCTGAGCAAAGTGATAGCGTGTTTAATGAAATGCTTGAGTGTGCAAGTGATTTACTCAGTTCTTTAGGTTTAGCGCATAGACATTTGATGCTTTGCACTGGAGATTTGGGTTTTAGTGCGGCAAAAACTGTAGATCTTGAAGTGTGGCTTCCCGGACAAAATAAATATCGTGAGATCAGCTCGGTTTCAAATTGTCGTGATTTTCAAGCAAGACGCGCTAAAATTCGCTATAAAAACGAACAAGGAAAAAATGAACTCGTCCACACTCTTAATGGCTCATCTTTGGCAGTAGGAAGAACCTTGGTAGCGATTATGGAAAATTATCAAGACAAAGAAGGAAAAATTCATATTCCTGATGTTTTGAAAAAATATTTTTAAAGAGTATAGATGGCTGAACAAGAAGATATAATACTAGAAAAACCCGAAGATGGCTTAAATCAACCAAGACTTGATGAGAGTTTAGAGGGATTTAAAGGGCAAGAGGGGCAAGCTCCAGAAGATGAAGAATTTGCATCATTGCCAGAAGAATTACCTCAAGAAAATAGTGAAAGTGGTTTTAAATTTACAAGAGAAAGTGCGCCTGAAGATGTATCAACTTTTGAAGAAGTTGAAAGTCAAGAGCCTACGCCTTGGTATAAAGATCGTAAGTTTATGTCTCTTGTGGGTTTATCTTTGGGGATTATTTGTATTTTAGTTTTTACACTTTTTTATTTAACTTTTAGTGAAGGAAAAATTAAACCAGATATTATAGCTTCTAAGCCTTTAGAACAACCTGTTGTTATGCCTGATGAATCATATAAATACAATGATATGCAAAGAATTGATGGTATGATCCAAAAAGCAAATGCTTTATATTTAAAGGGTGAGGTTGAACAGGCTTTAAAAGTTTATGAGCAAGTTGCCGTATATAATGAATCTTTATCTAATTATAATTTAGGCGTTTCTCAAATGAATGAGAATAAATTCCAAGAAGCTTTTGAAAGCTTCAAGAAAGCTATAGCCAATGGAGAAAATCAAAGTGTAGCTGCTATCAATGCTGCTGTTTGTGCTTTAAAGCTTAATGATAAGGAAAAATTTAGATATTATATTGATTTAGCTCAAGTGTATCTTCCAAAAGAAGGAAAATCAAAATTATATGATTATTATTTAAGCTTGATTAATTATTACAAAGGATATTACCCTGAGGCCTTACAAATGTTGCAAAGAACAGATGTGGAGCCGTATTCTGATGTTGCAAAGTATTTGTCTGCTAAAATTTATGCAAAAATGGACTTTGATTCCAAGGCTATACAGCAATTAAATTCTCAAGGCAATTTTGAATCTAGTTTATCTTTAGGTCTTTTATATGCTAGAATAGGAGAATATGCTAAAGCTAAAGTCGCTTTAAGTACAGCGATGAAAATTGAAAGAGATTTTAATCAGAGTTTGGCGGCTTTGACATTGGTTGATATTAAAACAGGAAATTATCAAGATATGTTAGCACGCTTGCAAAATTCTTATGATAATGATAAAGATAGATATAAGATTTTAGATACTTATAAAATTCAAGTTCGTTTAAATAAGGATCTTTTTAATATAGCAGTTGCTCAAAATTCTTTTTCAAAAGATTTGTTAAAAAAACAAAAAGATCAATTCGATTTACTTTTTTATTTTGCACCTTATCAAGTGTTTGATAGTAAGCAGGCTGCTTTGTATATTAAAAAAGCTAATGTTACAGATTTCGTAGATGATAGTACTGATGCGGGAATTTATCTTAATGCAAGCAAAGCTCTTTCATCTACCAATGTAAAAATTGCCAATATTATTAACTATGCATTAAATCAGAAGTTACGCCTTGCTAACCAAGAATTTCAAAAACTTATCAAGGATTATCCAGAACATAGTATTTTACATTATAATTTGGCTTTAACCTATGCCCAAATGCAAAATTATGAACTTGCTTATAAGCATTTTTCAAGTTCATATCATCTTAATCCTAAAAATTACTTAGCAGGTGCTTTTGCTATGTTTTGTGCAAAATTAATTGATATTGATACAACTAAACTTTACAATGAAATTCTTGATAATATAGCTGCTGATTCTAATTTTAAAGCTAATATGCAAAAAAGTATGTTGTTTTTAGTTAATAATAATTATATTTCTATGCTTCCTTATTTAGATGAAACAAAAAAAGACACGCCTTTGAGTTTGATTTTTGAAGCTATTGTTGCTAAAAATAATAACCTTAATAATCAAGTAGATGTGAAAATTGCTAAATTGCGTTCAGAGTTGCCTGAAGATATTTTGACAAATATTTTGTATTTTAATTCTTTAAATTCAAATTTAAATATTAAAGAATATGCTCAAAATGCTCAAATTCATTTTAAAAATTTAAAACTTGATTATCGTAGTGTTTTTGGTGGGCCAAATATAGCTAGGGAATTTTATGTTAATTTAATGCATATTGCAGGGCTTTTAAATTTAGAAAGACAGAAATTTAAAGAGTTGATTAATGTTTCAGGAGCAAAAGATGAGGGTATTTTACAAACTTTAGCTTATTTGGATATTTTTGCACAGCAATACGAGGAGGCTTATGCGCTTTATAATTCTTTGATTGATGATTATGGAGCTAAAGATACTAAAACTTTATTTTTAGCAGCCGTAGCAGCCGTAGGTGCAAATAATCCAAATTCAGCTATAGCGCTTTTGCAGCTTTCTAAACTTACAGATAAAAATAACAAAGAGAGTAAAGCAGCTCTTGGTATGTTGTATCAAGAAGTAAAGAACTATGAAGCTGCGATATCTCAGTATAAAACTTTACCTAATAATTTTAAGAGTGAATTTTTTACTTTTGATATTAATAACAACTAAAAATGCTTAGAAATTTCTAAGCATTTTTAGTTAAGCTTGAAGATCTAGAGTTTTTCCGCCTAGTTCATCAATGCGATCGCTAACTTTTTTAAGTGCCGCATCTATTGTATTTTGACTGATTTGAGGAAGTTCTCCGCCCCACATTTTTTCTGCTTGCTCAAATCCTTTTTTCATACCTTCAAGACCTTTTTTCAATTTTTCAACATCGTCGCCACCGCCTTTAATAACAAAATCCGCGATGCGATTGGCTGTATTTTCCACTCCAAAAAAACCATTTTCACTTACAAGTTGTTGAAGTTCATCTGTATTCATATCAAGTGGATTTTTGCCACTGTAGCCTAAGGATGCAAAATCAATATTTGTAAGTATAGATTTCGCAGTATCTAAATTGGCACCATTTAAAAGACTATCTAGTCCAGTTTGGGCATTGCTCGAACCTATTACAGCATTCATTGTTTGCTGTTGAAATTGAACTAGGTAAATTTGTGTAATGCCCTTTCCACCAAGTGCATTTAATTTTTCAAGGGTATTTTTATCTACATCCTTGCTAGAATTAGCACTTTGAACATTTTTGTCTTTTGTGTTTTCCTTAGCATCATCTGCCTTCTTATTGCTAACTTGTGTTTGTGCCATGCTAGCGATATTTGAAAAAGTATTCACTTGCATATTTGCTCCTTTGTGTGAGGCTTTAATTTATATCGACTTTTGACTTAAAAAATTTATAAGAACATTAAATTCCTTATTTTCAAAGGAATTTAATGTTTTATTGTAGATAATAAGCAATTTGCTCTTTATTGAGAATGCGGATAAGATTGCTAGTACCTTCTACTCCTGTTGGAAAGCCTGCAGTTAGAAGATAGCATTTGTCTTCATCCATAAAACCTTTTTCAACACTTGATCTTACAGAGTCTTTTAATAATTCTGTAAGTTCATTACTCTTGTTAACCAAAATCGCAGGATTAACTCCCCAAACTATACTTAAAGAGTTTAAGGTTTTTTCAGAATGCCCTACTGCTATGATTTCTATATTTGGGCGATATCTTGCAATCTTAATAGCAGATTTTCCGCTACTTGTTAAAGAAAAAATAGCATCAGAGTTAAGATCTGTTGCAAGATGAGCTGAAGAACGCATGATTTTATCTGTATTGTCTAAATCATTAAAATCATTAAATTTGTTATATGGATAGCGTTTTTCTGTTTCTATTATAGTTTGGCACATTATATCAACAGCGTTTGCAGGATCTATACCAACGGCGCTTTCTTCACTTAGCATTACTGCATCTGTTCCATCTAAAACAGCATTTGCAACATCTGAAATTTCAGCTCTTGTGGCGGTTTTGCTTTTGGCTAATGAAAAAAGCATCTGAGTCGCAGTAATAACAGGCTTAGAGGCATTGTTTGCTTTTTGTATAATTTCTTTTTGGATATTAGGAACTTTATAATAAGGTACTTCAATACCTAAGTCTCCTCTTGCAACCATTATACCATCGCTAGATTTAATAATCTCATCAATATTTTCTACTGCATCAAATTTTTCAATTTTTGCAAAAATAGATATTTTTGCGTTATTTTGTGCTAAAATTTCACGAACTTCATCAATATCGTGCGCATTTTGCACGAAAGATATTGCTAAAAAATCTACTTCATTTTTTATACCCCAAAGTAAATCATTTTTATCTTTTTGTGTAATAACATCAATATTGATTTTAGTATTCGGAAAATTAATACCTTTATTTGAGTTTAAAAAACCATCATTTTCTATAATGGTTTCAATTTTTTGATTATCTATATTTAGTACTTTAGCACGAATTGATCCATCATACAGATAAATATATTCATCAATTTTTAACATATCTAAAATGGATTTTTGATTGATACTGATTTTATAATGATTTTGAGCAATCTTCTCCCCTAAAATTGTTTCACGATAAAAATCAAGTCTATCACCCTTTTTTAATTCAAATGGTTCTTTAAGTTCACCTGTACGAATTTTAGGACCACTAATGTCTTGTAAAATTCCAATACGAGTATGCAATTCTTTAGCTACTCTTCTTATGGTATCTAAGTTTTTTTTATGATACTCATGTGTTCCATGAGAAAAGTTTAAACGGAAAACATTTACACCATTGATAATCATTTGGCGTAGAATTTCTTCCTTTTCACTTGCTGGACCTACTGTGGCTACAATTTTTGTTTTTTTAAGCATGGTAAACTCCTTTTGAAATTATTGTAGCTAAAAATAGAAACAAAATGATTACAATAATTCTGAAGAAAATTTATCTTCGTTAAATTCCATTCCTAGGTAATTACATACAAGCTTTGCATCTCTTTCAGCATTTCCTAGACAACTTGTTGCTCCAGGACTTGGAGTCATATTGAAAATAATACCAGGGGTTTCTGTGATGCTTGCTTCACCTAGCATTAATTCTCCTTTAGTTTTATCAATAACTTGTGGTCTTACGCCTCCAAAACCTTTTGCATAATAAATATCGCTTGCTTTAAGACTTGGGACTATTTTTTTGGCATCTTTAACAAATAAGCTTTTATCAATAAAAGGTAGTTCAAAAAGATAATTATAAAAGATGTAATTTCTAATTGTTGCATCTTTAAACATATTAAAAGTTACTTTTAAAACAGTTTTATCAAGTTTTAGTGCTTCAAAAAATTCTGGAACTGATTTTAGACCATGATAACGTTCTAGTTTTGGAATAACAAGTGCAGTAGGTCCAAAGCGAGTGTTCATATTAGCAAGTAAATCAGGATCTCCATGAAGAGCTGCAAATGGAAGTTTAGGATTTTGCACCATATAAACCTTGCCATTTAAAAGTTTTTGTTTGGTTAAATAAAAACTTCCTGCAACAGGCCAACAAGACTTATCCATACCTAAGTTCATTTTATGTGCTAAATATAAAGAGTGCGCTCCAGCATTGACAACTACGCTTTTGGCATGGTATTCTTGATGATTTGAGGTTTTTAATATAAAAATATCATCCTTTTTTTCTATGTGAATAATTTCTTGATTAAAGGCAACGAAAGTATTTTTATTTTGTTTTTGGGCTTGTTCTATTAGATTTATACTCATTTTCCCAAAATCTACAGTTGTAAAAACCTCGCCGCTTTCAACACCCATGGCGCAGATATTTTCAGGTCTATCTTGATTGCAATCTTCTCCTAAAACAACCTTGGGTTCAATTTGTTTGATTTTTGCTTTATCGAAAAATTTTATATAAGGATAAAGTTCTTTAAATTCTTCATAGCGTTTTTTCATATAATCACATTCTATATCTCCAACAGCTAGAGCCATTTTTTGATGAGAAAACATGAAATTATTTTGCGCATTTTGCATGAGTCCATATTTAACTATCATATCAGCTGTTCTTTTTACTTTTCGCGCTTTTTCTAAAGTATAATTGGTTTCAATATCTCCACAATGAATGGTTTGAGAATTACTCGTTCCCTTAGAATTTAATGTTGCAGCTGTATTATATTTTTCTATCAAAGCAATATTTTTAATATTTGTATATCTTGCAAGCTCGTAAAATAATGCTGCTCCTGAAATTCCAGCTCCGATGACAAGCACATCAAATTCTTGTTGGCTCATTGTTTTTCCTTTTTTTATTTTAATAAACTTTTTTCTAAATAGAAGTTTAATTGAATTTGTTTTACAAAAAGTTAAATTTCATTAAGGTTTGATATCAATGAGAATTTTTGTAACATTTTTAATAAAGTAAATTGGGATTTTCTTTTATAATCTTTTTCATTCCTCGAAAGATTAAAAGTTTATCATAAATTGCGTGATCGAAATAATTTGCTAAAAATTGCCCATCTCCACCAGTGAAATAAAGCTTTTTATTTTGAGCGGTATCTTTTATCAGTAGGTAAATTCCTTTAAAAACACCATAACTTAAAGCATCCATGGTTTTTTGTGGGAATGCATCAAGACTAACTTGAGTGTTAAATTCACTTTTTAATCGTGGTGAAATATGGCTATAAATTTTTTTATAATTTGCAATACCTGGCAAGATAAAACCACCAAGATGTATAGAATTAGAAATAATATCAATTGTAATAGCACTACCTGCATCTACAACAACTCCATCTTCAATAGTATAACAAGCTGCTATGCGATCGATTCCTAATCCTTGATAAATTGTATCAAATAAAAAATAAGGTTCAAGATTGATAAATTTTTTTTGATTTTTTAAATGTTCTTTGAGATGTTCATTGACATTGATATAAAAAATTTTTTGTTCATTTTTAAATTCTAAAAACTGATCTATACTAAGAGTAAAATATTTGTTATCATCTAGGAAATTAGCATTTGAATTCCCAATATCACAGAGCAACATAGATATTAAATCCTTTCATTTCTAGATGATTTTTTGCTTTAGAGCAAAGAGAAGCCATACTAAAAAAATATTTGTTATTTATGTTAATTTGCTGTGCTAGATTTTCTAAAAATAAGGCATCTTTCATTAAAAATTTTGTTTTTCCTGTATACATAAAAAGAATGTTATTTTGATCTTTAGCACAAATATAACTTTTTTTTCTAGTCAACATACTTAAGTCATAGGGCTTTAAATTTAATTTTAAAGACTTTATTGTTTGTTCTAAAATTTTTATCATAGCAAATCTAAAATTTTATCTCCGTAGTAAAATTTACCATTCCCCATGAAAGAAATTTTATCAACAGCTTCTGAAAGTTTAAATACTTGTGTATTATCTAAATTTAGATTCATTTTGATAAGATAGCCTGTTTTTTCAAAAATGTATAAATAATTATTGTATATATTGCTTTTTACAAAAATAGCAAATTCAAATTTTTTTTCTGCAATTTTTCTTAAGTTATAATCAGTTTTAATAATAGTGCCATCTTTTTCTAGTATAAAAATACCATCATCACTAAGTGCAACATCTTTTATGTCAGCGTCAAGATAAAGAGTTCTAGCAGGGCTTACAACAATGATTTTTTTAGCTGTTGCTGCTATAAGTTTATCTCCGATTACACTTAGATGGATTACATTGTTGAAAAAATTTTCTGCTGAAATAACCACATCTTTAATGACTTGAAGATTGTTTCTTGAAAGAATTAAAATTTTGCCATCTAGCGTTGGATATACGATGATATTGTCTAAAAATATAGGATTAGCGGTACGACTGTCTTGAGCTGGAGCTGAGGTTAGGGTTTGACTAAATTTAATACCCAAAGAACGATTTGCAAGAACTATAGTATTGTTTGCAAGTACAAGGGCTAAATCATCTCCATTAGAAGCTACTCCTACAACACTAGCGTCAA
This sequence comes from Campylobacter sp. BCW_6873, assembly GCF_001762365.1. Classification (NCBI taxonomy): domain Bacteria; kingdom Pseudomonadati; phylum Campylobacterota; class Epsilonproteobacteria; order Campylobacterales; family Campylobacteraceae; genus Campylobacter; species Campylobacter sp. BCW_6873. The sequence goes on along the minus strand of NZ_MJWS01000027.1, from coordinate 31,233 downwards.
ATTGAAAATTATAAATTTCATTATAAGAATTGTCAAAAATTTTTAAATTTCCATTATTATCTGCAGTAAAATATTCCCCATCTTGATAAGCTAGAAGCATATAATTTTTAGGAAGTTTAAACTTGTCTATGGAGATATTATTTTTTAAGATAGCTGTATTATTGCTAAGTTTTGCAGAAACTAGATTCCAATCAACGATTTTACTTTTTAAATTGCTATTATGACTTAAATCTCCATCGGTTTGTTTTGGTTCAAAATATTGTCTTTTGGTGCCACAAGCACATAGAAATATTAAACAAAATAGTGTTAAAAATATTTTTTTCATTGTGTAATGCCTTGATAATGTTTGAGGTTTTTAGCTATTTGATTTAAACTTGAATTTTCTTTTATCCGAGAAAGTAAAACATTAGCTTCTTCGATTTTATTTTGCTCTAAAAGTTTGTAAGCTTCTAATAATTTATCATAATTTTTTAAAAATATTGATTTATCTCCTAAAGATAATGCAATAATATTTTTAAGTAAAGTGTTTGTTTGAGCATTATTATAAATTTGTTTTAGTTCATTTTGAAAGGCTGTATTATTAAGATCATTAATATTTTCTTTTAGTAAAAAGATAGTGTAAAGATTAGTATTTTTATTTTTAAGTTGTTCTAAAAGATTTTTATTGCTAGGATCTTGTATTAGATTGGCATAAATTTCATTTGCTTCTTTTGTTTTATAATCGTTTATTTTTGAGATTATAAAATTTCCAGCAAACCAAGCAACTAAAATTATCACAACAGCAGATATATAAAATTTATACTTGCGTATAAATCTCTCTCCTTTGATAAAATTTTCTATAAATCGTTCTTCTGTGTTAAGTTCATTTTTAACAGCTTTTAAATTATCTTTTAGTCCCAAAATTTATCCTTGAAAAAATATTTTTATTTTTGTATAGAAAAATTATGATATTGTATCATATAAATTGCAAAATATCCTAAACAATTTAAAGCTTTTTATGATATAATTTTCAAAATTTTAACTTTTTTATTAAGGTTTAAGAAATGCAAATAGATGAGAAATTATTAAGCAAGCTTGAAAAATTAAGTGCTTTACAAATAACAAAAAACAGAAATGAAACTATTGCACAGTTAAGTGAAATTGTGAATTTTGTTGAAAAATTAAACGAACTTGATTTAGATTCCCAAGAGATTACTGTGAGTACTATAAAAGGTGGAGCTCCTTTGAGGATTGATGAGATAAGAAATAGCAATGTTATTGATGAGGTTTTAGATTGTGCTCCAAAAAAACAAGAACATTTTTTTGTTGTTCCTAAAATCATAGAATGATTAACTTAGCATTTAGTGCTTATTTGTAGAATAAATTTAAAACAAAAAAAAATCAGAGAGTGATTGAAATGAATTTTTATTGGTTTGATGCTTTTATTTTAGGATTTACCTTGCTTTTAGGGCTTAAGGGTATTATCAATGGTTTGATAAAAGAAATTTTTGGACTTTTGGGTATTATTGGTGGTGTTTTTATTGCTTCAAAATATGCAACTCAAGCAGCTGAATTTATACAAAGTACTTTTTATAAGATAGAAAATCAAAGCTTAGCTGGATTTGCTGGATTTTTAGCCATATTAATTATTTTTTGGATAGTTTGTTTATTGGTGGGTAATTTTCTTTCTAGGTTGATTAAATTAAGTGGCCTAGGTTTTTTAGATCGTATTGGTGGCTTTATATTTGGTGGAGCAAAAATCTTTTTAATTTTTGCAATTTTAGTTTTTTGTGTGGCAAGAATTGATTTTTTAAATGATAAATTAGATAATTTTGCTAAAAATAGCTATACTTTAAATTTACTTAAAGAAACGGGATCTTTTATTATGAATCAACCTTTAACAGAAAATAGTCTAGATCATGCTAGTGAAAAGTTGCAAGATATTGTAAGTGATTTAAACAATACTCAAAAAGGGGAGTGATATGCTGATAGAAAATGTGGAATATGATGTTTTACTTGAGAGATTTAAAAAAATATTAAGACAAGGCGGACTTAAATATACCAAGCAAAGAGAAGTACTTTTAAAAACTCTTTATCACAGTGATACTCATTACACACCCGAAAGTTTATATATGGAAATCAAACAAGCTGAACCTGATTTAAATGTAGGAATTGCAACTGTTTATCGTACTTTAAATTTACTTGAAGAAGCAGAAATGGTAACTTCCATTTCTTTTGGTTCAGCAGGTAAAAAATATGAGCTTGCTAATAAACCTCACCATGATCATATGATATGTAAAAATTGCGGAAAAATTATAGAGTTTGAAAATCCTATTATAGAAAGACAGCAAGCCTTGATTGCAAAAGAACATGGTTTTAAACTTACAGGGCATTTGATGCAGCTTTATGGTGTTTGTGGTGATTGTAATAATCAAAAAGCAAAGGTAAAAATATAAATGTTTGATAATATTTTAGAGCAGCAAAGAATAGAAAAAGCTAAAGAGTTAAAAAAATTAGGGATTAATCCTTATCCTCATTTTTTAGAAAAGGAAATGTCTTTAAAGACTTTTAAGGATAAATTTTCTTATATTTTAGAGCAAGTTGAAAAAAGAGATGAAAGTGTCAATGCTGTTGTTGCAGGACGTTTGAAACTTTTGCGTATAGCTGGGAAATCAATTTTTGCAAACATTGAAGATGAGGATACAAATTTACAAATTTATTTTAGTAAAGATAGCGTAGGCGAAGAGCTTTATACGATTTTAAAAAAGAATTTAGAGGTGGGTGATATTGTTTTGGTTAAAGGTTTTCCTTTTGTAACTAAAACAGGTGAATTTAGTTTGCATGCAAGCGAAGTAAAACTCGCTACAAAAGCTATTGTTCCTTTACCTGAAAAATATCATGGATTAACAGATATTGAGCAAAGATATCGTAAACGTTATGTTGATATGATAATGAATGTCGAAGTTAGAAAAGATTTTTTAGTGCGTTCTAAAGTGGTGAGTTTAATCCGTCATTTTTTTGAAAATAAAGGCTTTTTAGAAGTAGAAACTCCTATGATGCATCCGATTGCAGGTGGAGCAAACGCTAAGCCTTTTGTAACTTTTCATAATTCTTTAGGCGTAGAAAGATTTTTAAGAATTGCTCCAGAACTTTATCTTAAAAGACTTATAGTAGGTGGTTTTGAGGCGGTTTTTGAAATCAATCGTTGTTTTAGAAACGAAGGTATGGATTTAACTCATAATCCCGAATTTACAACTATAGAATTTTATTGGGCCTATCATAATTATAAAGATTTAATGGATTTAACCGAAGAACTTTTTGCTTTACTTTTGGATAAACTTAATTTAGGAAAAACAATAGAATTTGATGGAAAAATGATAAATTTTTCCAAACCTTTTGAAAGAATAACCTATAAAGACGCACTTTGTAAGTATGGTGGTTTAGATAGGGATTTAATCGAAGATAAGGAAAAAATTCTTACTAAATTAAAAGCAGATGGTTTTGAAGCGAATGAAAAGCTTGAACTTGGACATTTGCAAGCTGAACTTTTTGACAATTATGTGGAAGAAAAATTGATCAATCCTACTTTTGTGATTGATTTTCCTATTTCCATAAGTCCTTTATCAAGACGTAGCGATGAGGATTCTCAGATTGCTGAGAGATTTGAGTTGTTTATTTGCGGAAGAGAATTGGCAAATGGTTTTAATGAGCTTAATGATCCTCTTGATCAATATGAGAGATTTTTAAAACAAATTGAAGCTAAAAATGCAGGCGATGAAGAGGCTTGTGAAATGGATGAAGATTTTGTAAATGCTTTGGGTTATGGAATGCCTCCAACGGCAGGGCAGGGCATAGGTATAGATAGACTTGTTATGCTTTTGACAAATAAAAAATCCATTCGTGATGTGATATTGTTTCCTGCAATGCGTCCATTAAAATCAGAACTAAAGGAGAAAGAATGAGTTTAGAAATGTTTGATAAAGAAATTTTTGATTTAACAAACAAAGAGTTAGAGCGTCAATGCGAAGGTCTTGAAATGATAGCGAGTGAAAATTTCACTTTACCTGAAGTAATGGAAGTTATGGGAAGTATCTTGACGAACAAATACGCAGAAGGTTATCCGGGTAAAAGATATTATGGTGGTTGTGAATTTGTTGATGAGATTGAAACTCTAGCCATTGAAAGATGTAAAAAACTTTTTAATTGTAAATTTGCTAATGTTCAGCCTAATTCGGGTTCTCAAGCTAATCAAGGTGTTTATGCGGCTTTGATTAATCCAGGTGATAAAATTTTAGGAATGGATTTAAGTCATGGTGGACATTTAACTCATGGCGCAAAAGTAAGTTCTTCAGGTAAAATGTACGAAAGTTGTTTTTACGGTGTAGAACTTGATGGAAGAATTGATTATGAAAAAGTAAGAGAAATTGCTAAAAAAGAAAAGCCAAAACTTATAGTTTGTGGAGCTAGTGCTTATGCAAGAGTGATTGATTTTGCTAAATTTAGAGAAATTGCCGATGAAATAGGTGCTTATCTTTTTGCTGACATAGCTCATATTGCAGGCCTTGTTGTAGCAGGCGAACATCCAAGTCCTTTTCCGCACGCTCATGTAGTGAGCTCAACTACACATAAAACTTTGCGTGGTCCAAGAGGTGGTATTATTATGGCAAATGATGAAGAGCTTGCTAAAAAAATTAATTCTGCGATTTTTCCAGGTATTCAAGGTGGTCCTTTGATGCATGTAATTGCTGCAAAAGCAGTAGGATTTAAATTTAATCTTAGCGATGAGTGGAAAGTTTATGCAAAACAAGTAAGAACCAATGCTCAGGTTTTAGCTAATGTTTTAATGGATAGAAAATTTAAACTTGTTAGCGATGGAACAGATAATCACCTTGTTTTAATGAGTTTTTTAGATCGTGAATTTAGTGGAAAAGATGCAGATTTAGCTCTTGGAAATGCAGGTATTACTGCAAATAAAAATACCGTTCCAGGAGAGATTAGAAGTCCTTTTATCACAAGTGGATTAAGACTCGGAACTCCAGCCCTTACTGCCAGAGGTTTTAAAGAAAAAGAAATGGAAACTGTGTCAAATTATATTGCAGATATTTTAGATGATATTAATAATGAAAAATTACAAGAGAATATTAAACAAGAATTAAAAAAACTTGCAAGTAATTTTATTATTTATGAAAGGGCTATGTTTTGATTTCACCAATGGATATGTCGCTAATTAAAATAATTGGCGATCATTATTATATAAGACGCGATAAAATTGTAAATAAAACTACACATAGAGGTCGCTTATTTTTTGATAAATTTGAAAGAGTTGATGCTCCTTTAAATTTAAATGTCATGAGAGAACACGCTGCTAAAAAAATTGTTGTCGCTCATGATTTAATAACAAAAGATAATAAAGTAGAAAATATTGTCTTTGATTATAATGGTTTTAATGCTGAAAGATTTTATCACCGTGCACAACTTATTTTAAGAGAAGAAGGTTTTATAAATTTCACAGCCTATAAGACTAAAACTCCAGGACATTTACATCTTTATATTCACAAAGGACACACGGCGTTAAACGAAGGTTATTCTTTAGCGTCTAAACTTTCAATGATGTTTGCAAGTAAAATGCCAGTAGAATGGAAGGTGTTTCCTAGTATGGATGTACCTAGAGAATTTAATATTTTAATATTGCCTTATGAGGTTTATCAAAAAGAACGAGGAAGTTCTTGGTCTAAGCACATGTAAGAAAGGACAAATTATGGAAAATCAAAAAAATGAATTTGATGATATTATTTTAGAAAAAAGTAATAAAAGTGAAAAAGTAAAAAAAATTCTTTTACGAGTTATTGCTTTAGTTATTTTGTTTTTAGCTATCATGATAGTTATGAAACTTATTAATGGTAGTGGTGATGAAAATACGCAAAATCAAAGTGTATTACCAAGTGAACCTATAGCAACTCAAGACAATAACAATGATACTTCTTTTGAAAGTATGCCAATTACAGATAATACTTCAGCAGAAGATCAATTTGAGGCATTAAGAAAACAATTTCAAGATGAACAAAATACAACTCAAAATACAACAACCTCTAGTTCAAATAACAATGATACTACAAATTTTGCTATGCCTGATCAAGAAGTTCCAGCAGAACCAACAGCAACTACTTCAGAAAATACCACTCCGCAAGCAAGTGCTCCCAAACAAGAAGTAAAACAAACTGCAAAACCTAAAGAAGAAGTAAAAAAACAAACAGCTGTAAAAAAAGAAAAAGAAAGCACAAAACAAACTCCTAAAAAAGAACAAAATGCAAATGATTTATTTAAAAATGTTGATGCTAAACCTGTACATCCAAGTGGTTTAGCATCGGGTATTTATGTGCAAATTTTCTCAGTAAGTAATTTGGATCAAAAATCAAAAGAACTTGCTTCTGTAAAACAAAAAGGTTATGATTATAAACTTTATAAAACTACAGTTGGAGGTAAAGAAATTACTAAGGTTTTAATAGGACCATTTGAAAAGGCAAATATTGCAGTAGAACTTGCTAAAATCCGTAAGGATATTGCAAAAGATGCTTTTTCTTTTACTTTAAAATGAAATTTTTAGCAGTTATAGGCGATCCTATTTCTCACTCTAAATCGCCTAGAATGCATAATAATGCTATTAAAGCCTTAGGGCTTGATAGTATTTATACACGCTATCATTTAAGAAATGCTAACTGTTTAAGAGAAGATTTTTTTAAATTAGGACTTAGTGGAGCTAATATTACTTTGCCTTTTAAGGAAAAAGCTTTAGATATTGCTGATGTGAAGGATGATTTTGCTAGAAATATTGGCTCTGCAAATACTTTATGCTTAAAAGAAGACAAAATTTACGCTTATAATACTGATGCTTTAGGTTTTTTAGAAGCTATTAAGGATTTTGATAATATAAAAAAAGCTTTGATTTTAGGTGCTGGAGGTACAGCTTTGGCACTTGCTTATACATTAAAACAAAAAGGCATAGAAGTGTATATAGCTAATCGCAGCAAAGAAAGATTTAAAGATTTTTTAGCTTATCGAACTTATCTTTATAAAGACTTGCAAGATTTTGATTTTGATTTGGTTATAAATTCAACTTCTGCTGGATTAAAAGATGAAAATTTACCTTGCGATAGGGAGCTTTTAGATAGAATTTTACCTAAAGCTAAATTTGCTTTTGAGGTAATTTATGGCAGAGAAACACCTTTTTATAGATTGTGTAAAGAGCATCATTTAAAAATTAAAGATGGACTTGATATGCTTTTATGGCAAGGGGTTTTTGCTTTTGAGCTTTTTTTTGAAATACAAGATAAAAGAGAGATGATAAAAAATGCAATGCAACAAGCATTGATTTTAAAGTAGAATGATAGTTATTTTTTTGTATGAGAAAATTTAATTTTCTCACAAGTTTTATCATTCAAATATTTCTACCCCATCTTGATTTTTACTTTGATTATTTTGATTTGTTGAAGATGGATTTGTAAGAATATTTTGCGTAGGTGTGTTTTCAATTGTATTATTTTGATTAAAATTTGTTTGAGGTAAGCTTTCTTCAAAGGTAGCATCGCCATCGAAACTATTAAAACTACTGTTTGTATTAGGTATAGTTTTGCCTATGTCTGTTGCTTTTGGAAGATTGTTATAAAGTGTATTTAATGTATTTTTATAAAAAGCTAAAAAACTTTTATCAATTTCAAAAGCAGGTTGCTCCAAACCTTTATTGAGTTGAGTTGGTACGGTGGAGATAGTAGTTTTAAACATATTAACCCCATCATCATTTTTAATAGGATAGTTAAGCGCAACTAAAGAATCCAGTTTGGTGCTGCTTGAAAGATTGGTTGAATTTTGTGGATTGTGTGCATCTATAAAATCTATTTTACCTTTAAAATTTATACCTAAATTGGATTTTACATAATCTCCACTCATAAAATTGCTTGTTTTTTGTGCATTTTTTTCTTCTGTATAAATACTGATTGAACTTTTAAGAGTGTAGTCTGGATTAGTAGTAACTATTTTATAGCCTTTTAGTTGAGCGATGGTTTTGATCTGCTCTTCTAAATTTTGTTTTAAAAGATCAATTTCTTTTTCTATGCGAATTTTAAGCACTGAATTTTCAAAATAATCAGAATAATTGTTATTTTGTTCTATATTAATAGGCTCAAGAGCAATGCTTACTCCAGAATCAATAGGTTCAACCTTTGTTGGAACTTGGGGTTTAAAATTTGGCATAGAAACATTGACAAAATTACTACTTGTACCCCCACAAGCTGCTAAAATTAACATACTACTAGCAAGTAAAATATATTTTTTCATTTTTTACCTTTATTTAATGTGTTTGTGTTAATTATAGCAAGTTAAAGTTTTTTTGTTATATTTTTATAAAAGAAAATTAGGAAAGATATATGGAATTTTGGCAGCATATTTATTCAAATTTTAATGTTATAGCTTTTAGCATCTTTGGTTTAAAGGTGCATTGGTATGGCATTATGTATGTTATAGCTTTGCTTTTGGCTTTGCTTTTGGCTAAATTTTTTGTAAGAAAATTTCAACTAGACATTAATGAAAAACATTTGGATAGTTATTTTATATGGGTTGAAATAGGGGTTATTTTAGGTGCAAGGCTTGGATATATTTTGATTTATGATGCAAATACTATGTATTATATTACTCATCCTTGGCAAATTTTTAATCCTTATATTAATGGTGAATTTGTAGGTATTCGAGGTATGAGTTATCATGGAGCAATTATAGGATTTTTGATAGCTACTTTATTGTTTTGTAAAAAATATAAAACAAATCCTTGGATTTTTCTTGATTTGGTTGCTTTAAGTGTTCCATTGGCTTATGTTTTTGGTCGTATAGGAAATTTTTTAAATCAAGAGCTTTTTGGTCGCATTACAAATGTGCCTTGGGGAATTTATGTTGATGGAGTATTGCGTCATCCATCGCAACTTTATGAAGCATTTTTAGAAGGTATTGTTGTTTTTATTATAGTTTATTTAGCAAGATTTAAGCAAAGTTTTCAAGGGGAATTGATTCTTGTTTATGCTGGTGCTTATTCATTGGCAAGATTTATATGTGAATTTTATCGCGAGCCTGATTTTGGTATGGGTTTTGTTTTATGGGGTATGAGTATGGGACAAATTTTAAGTTTTATAATGTTTATAACAGCTTTGTTAGTTTATATTTGTATAAAGTTTAAAAAAGTAAATATTTAATCTATCTTAAAGACTTTTGTAATATAATGAAATGGATTTTTTAATTTCTTTTTACAAAGGAGTAAAGATGCGTGAGCTTATCGAAGGTTATTTGGGTAAGAGCATTGAGGGCAAAAAAAGTAAAATGCCTGCGAAATTAGACTTTATCCAAAGCGCCTCAGGGCTTTTTTTAGGTCTTTTTATGTGGGTGCATATGCTTTTTGTTTCTACAATTTTAGTCAGTGAGGATTTTTTTAATTCTGTGGTACATTTTTTAGAATTAAAATTTGTTTACGATAATCCTGTTATGAGTTATCTTACTTCATTTTTGGCTGCCTGTGTTTTAGTGGTTTTTTTCGTTCATGCTTTACTTGCAATGAGAAAATTTCCTATTAATTACCGTCAGTATCAAATACTAAGAACACACAGTAAAAAAATGAATCACAGCGATACTTCGTTATGGTGGGTTCAAGCTTTTACAGGTTTTATTATGTTTTTCTTAGGTTCTGCTCATCTTATTTTTATTGTAACCAATGCAGATAAAATTAGTGGTGATATGTCAGGAGATAGGGTTGTAAGTCATTTTATGTGGCTTTTTTATGCTGTTCTTTTAGTGTGTGTTGAGCTTCATGGAAGTATAGGGCTTTATAGACTTTGTGTTAAATGGGGTTGGTTTGAAGGAAAAAATGTAAAAGAAAGTCGTAAAAAGCTTAAAACTGCTAAATGGATAATCAGTATTTTCTTCCTAGTTTTAGGTGTGTTAAGTCTTGCAGCATTTATAAAGATAGGTTATGAAAACTACCAAAATCAAACCCAAACTACTGCGATGATAAAAAACTACAATGGAGCAAATTATGAATATACAATATAGTGATGCTTTAGTAATAGGCGGAGGATTAGCAGGTCTTAGAGCGGCTATTGAAGTAGCAAAGAGTGGCCAAAGTGTAACACTTTTAAGTATTTGTCCAGTGAAGCGTTCTCACTCTGCAGCGGTGCAAGGAGGTATGCAGGCAAGTTTAGCAAATGGGGCAAAAGGTGAGGGTGATAATGAAGATCTTCACTTTGCAGATACAGTAAAAGGAAGTGATTGGGGCTGTGATCAAGAAGTAGCAAGAATGTTTGCTCAAACTGCGCCAAAAGCAGTGCGTGAGCTTGCGGCTTGGGGTGTGCCTTGGACTAGAGTTACCAAAGGTCCAAGAACTGTTGTAATCAATGCACAAAAAACTGTGATTGAAGAAAAAGAAGAAGCGCACGGGCTTATTAATGCTAGAGATTTTGGTGGAACTAAAAAATGGAGAACTTGCTATATCGCAGATGCAACAGGGCATTGTATGCTTTATGGTGTAGCAAATGAAGCTATTAAACATCAAGTAAAAATTATTGATAGAATGGAAGCAGTAAGAATTATCCATGATGGTAAAAAATGCTTAGGTGTGATCGCTAGAGATTTAACTAATGGACAACTTATTGCTTATATTGCAAGAGGAACCATGATAGCAACAGGGGGCTATGGTAGAATTTATAAGCAAACTACAAATGCAGTAATTTGTGAAGGAACGGGCGCAGCCATTGCTCTTGAAACAGGGCTTTGCAGACTTTCAAATATGGAAGCAGTGCAATTTCATCCAACTCCTATTGTACCAAGCGGTATTTTGCTTACTGAAGGTTGTCGTGGTGATGGTGGAATTTTACGTGACGTGGATGGATATCGTTTTATGCCTGATTATGAACCAGAGAAAAAAGAACTTGCAAGTCGTGATGTGGTAAGTCGTAGAATGATGGAACATATTCGTAAAGGCAAAGGTGTAAAAAGCCCTTATGGGGATCATTTATGGCTTGATATTTCTATATTGGGTCGTGCTCATGTGGAAAAAAATCTCCGTGATGTACAAGATATTTGCAAAACTTTCAATGGTATTGATCCAGCAGATGAAGGTCCAAAAGGTTGGGCGCCAGTTCTTCCAATGCAGCATTATTCTATGGGTGGAATTAGAACTAAACCAACAGGTGAAAGTCAATGGTTAAACGGACTTTTTGCTTGTGGAGAAGCAGCTTGCTGGGATATGCACGGATTTAATCGTTTAGGTGGAAATTCATGTGCTGAAACTGTTGTAGCAGGTATGATAGTGGGAGATTATTTTGCAGATTATTGTAAAAATAATGGTGAAGTAATTGACACAAATGTAGTAAAAGACTTCTTAACTAAAGAGTATCAATATTTAAAATCTTTAGTAGATAAAGAAGGTAAATATAATGTTTTTGAAATCAAAAACAGAATGAAAGAAATCATGTGGGATAAGGTGGCCATCTTTAGAACAGGTGAAGGTTTGAAAGAAGCAGTAGATGAACTTGAAAAACTTTATAAAGATTCTCAAGACGTTAAAGTACATTGTAAAGAACTTGATTGTGCAAATCCAGAGCTTGAAGAAGCGTATAGAGTGCCAAGAATGTTAAAAATAGCACTTTGTGTAGCTTATGGAGCGCTTTTAAGAACAGAAAGTCGTGGGGCGCATTATAGAGAAGATTATCCAAAAAGAGATGATTTAAATTGGATGAAAAGAACCAATACTTTTTGGGTAGAAGGCGAAACCTTACCACGCATAGAATACGAAGAGCTTGATATTATGAAAATGGAAATTCCACCAGCATTCCGTGGATATGGAGCTAAAGGAAATATTATAGAAAATCCTTTAAGTGAAAAACGCCAAGCTGAAGTGGATGCTATCCGTGAAAAAATGGAAGCTGAAGGCAAAGGTCGTTATGAAATTCAAAATGCTTTAATGCCTTATGAATTACAAGCTAAATATAAAGCACCAAACCAAAGAATAGGAGTTGATTATGAGTAGAAAATTGACAATAAAGGCATTTAAATATAATCCTTTAAGCAAAATTTCTAAACCACATTTTGTGACTTATGAGCTTGAAGAAACTCCTTTTATGACGGTTTTTGTATGTTTGACTTTGATTCGTGAAAAAATGGATGCGGATCTGAGTTTTGATTTTGTTTGTCGTGCAGGGATTTGCGGATCTTGTGCGATGATGATTAATGGAGTACCAAAACTTGCTTGTAAAACTTTGACTAAAGATTATCCTGATGGAGTGATAGAGCTTATGCCTATGCCTGCATTTAGACATATTAAAGATTTAAGTGTGAATACAGGCGAGTGGTTTGAAGATATGTGTAAGCGTGTTGAAAGCTGGGTGCATAATGAAAAAGAAACCGATATTTCTAAACTTGAAGAACGTATTGAGCCAGAGGTTGCGGATGAAACTTTTGAACTTGATCGTTGTATAGAGTGTGGAATTTGCGTAGCTTCTTGTGCAACTAAACTTATGCGTCCAAATTTCATAGCTGCTACAGGACTTTTAAGAACAGCTAGATATTTACAAGATCCGCACGATCATAGAACTATAGAAGATTTTTATGAATTAGTAGGCGATGATGATGGTGTTTTTGGTTGTATGTCATTGCTTGCTTGTGAAGATAATTGTCCTAAAGAATTACCTTTGCAAAGTAAAATCGCTTATATGAGAAGACAACTTGTTGCTCAAAGAAATAAATAAATCTTTCCCCTTTTTAAGGGGAAGATTATGAAAGAATTATTCCAAAAAATTTGGCAAAATGAACTCCAATTTTTAAATTTTGATGTTAAATTACAAGATAAAAACAAACTTGATACGGCTGAGTGTGCGATTATTTTAAGTGTCAATAAAGACAATTATGAAAGATATTTTCTCTTAAAAGAATTTCAAGAGCTTTGTAAAAAAATTGATTTAAGAGTGGATATTTTTAGTATACAAAATGCTCAAATTTGTATTTTAAATCTTTTTAAATCAGGTTTTATTTCAAAGCAAGATTTGCTTAAGGCTCTAAAAATTTTAGAAAAAATTTCAAAAAATACCGAAATGCTTGATTTTATTTCACAAGAAAAAGTTCAAAGTATAGATCAAAAAGCTTTATTTCAAAATGATTTTAAAGAATTAAATACCATTAATTTAGAGCTTCAAAAGCTAAGTTTTGATGAAAATTTAAAATCAAGACTTCAAAAAACTTTGGAAAAATTTCAAAATTTAGAGTTTAATATAGCCATCACTGGCGTGATGAATGCAGGAAAATCAAGCCTTTTAAATGCTCTTTTAAAAAAAGATTTTTTAGGCGTTTCAAACATACCTGAAACAGCTAATTTAACAGTATTAAGTTATGGTAAGAGCGAAGAAGCAAAGATATATTTTTGGGATAAGAAAGAATGGCAAAATATACTTGAAAGTTCGCACTTTAATGCAGATTTAAAAGAATTTATTGACAAGCTGGATAAGAGTGTAAATATAGAGGATTTTATCAAAGTTAAACCTTTAATACAAAATATCGCACTTTGTGAGCTTAAAGATTTCAGTTCAGCTAAAAATAAAATTTCAGCTTTAATTAAAAAAATAGAAATTAAAAGTCATTTAGAATTTTTAAAAAATAATATTTCCATAGTTGATACTCCAGGACTTGATGATGTTGTAGTTCAAAGAGAAATTGTTACAAATGAGTATCTTAGAGAAAGTGATTTTTTAATTCATTTAATGAATGCTTCTCAAAGCTTGACTCAAAAAGATGCAGACTTTTTGGTGCATTGTCTTTTAAATTCAAGGCTGAGTAAGTTTTTAATTGTTTTAACTAAAGCGGATTTGTTAAGCAAAAAGGATTTAGAAGAAGTCATTGTTTATACCAAAGAAAGCTTAAAATCAAGACTTGTGGATTTAGATGAAAATTTGGTGGAAAAGATTGATTTTTTATGTGTGAGTGCTAAAATGGCAAGTGATTTTTATAAGGGTTTAGCGCCTAAGGAAAGTTTGCAAAAAAGTGGTATGCAAGAATTTGAAAACTATCTTTTTAACGAGCTTTATGCAGGAGAAAAAAGTAAGATTGCCTTAAGAGCTTACAAAAAAGAATTACATTTAGAGCTTAAAAATATTCTAAGCGAATATGAAATGCAAAATCATCTTATTAAGGAGAATAAACAAGGTGTAAGCGAAGAAAATCAAAAACTTTTACTTGAACTTCAAAAGCAAAATACCTTGTTAAAAGAAGCACAAGATGAAATTTCAAATTCCATTGCAAAACTTAAAAATATAGATAGTGGCATAGATAATCTTGTTTTACTTTTGGCTAAAAAATTAAAAGAACGCTTGATAGATGAGTTTAAATATTTGAAAAATAATGCACAAAAGCTTAATCTTTCTCGTATTTTAAATATAGTTGATATTACTACAAAAGATGGAATTAATGATATTTTAAGAGAAATTAAATTTGAAAATATTAAAAAAATCGAGGAGCTTAAAACAAATTTATCTTTAAAATATGATTTTTTAAAATATGATTTTGACAATGGTTTTGAAGGTTTTAAAGATGGAATTTCAAAAAATATAGATAGTATTTTTCAAAGCGAAAAATTTGCACTTTTAAGATTGAAAATTGAAAAATTAAGCAATCTAAAATCAGATTTATACGAGCTTGAAACGAATTTAGATACGGTTATTTTTGATACTTTTAAAGAATTTAAAATGAGCGAAATTTTAAATTCTTTAAATATCAATGGAGCATTTTTTGAGTTTTTAAATGATAAATTAAAACATTATGAAAAAAATCAAAAATCAAAATTAGAAAGTCTTGAAAAAGTTTTACAGAGTCTGAAAAATCAAGATATTAATATTTTAAATTCTTTTGAAGAAAATTTAGAAAAAATTGAAAAATTAAAACAACTTGAAATGGGGCTTTTAAATGCAGATTAGTCTTTTAAACGATTTTATAAAAGCCTATGAAAATACTTATAGTGTGAGTTTTGATGATAGCTTTAAAGGGCGTATTCAAGAGCTTTGCAAGGAACTTAACGAGCCTTTTATGCACGCAAGTTATGCTTTAGAAAATGAATTAAAAGAGCTTGTGTTTTCTTTAGATAAGAATGTTAATATTGCTATTATAGGACAGTTTTCAAGTGGTAAATCAAGTTTGCTAAATTTGATTTTAGGGCGTGATTGTTTGCCTACGGGTGTTGTTCCTGTTACTTTTAAACCTACTTTTTTACGCTATGCAAAAGAATATTTTTTAAGAGTAGAATTTGAAGATGGAAGTGATATTATCACAAATATAGAAAAATTAGCCTTTTATACGGATCAAAGAAATGAAGTAAAACAAGCAAAAAGTTTGCATATTTTTGCACCCATTCCTTTACTTGAAAAAATCACTCTTGTAGATACTCCAGGTTTAAATGCAAATGAAAATGATACTTTAACAACTCTTGATGAGCTTAAAAATATTCATGGGGCGATTTGGTTAAGTTTGATTGATAATGCAGGTAAAAAAAGTGAAGAAGATGCCATAAAAGCAAATTTAGAACTTTTAGGAGAAAATAGCATTTGTGTATTAAATCAAAAAGATAAATTAAATACAGAAGAGCTAGATAATGTTTTAAATTATGCAAAAAGTGTATTTTTAAAATATTTTGATAAGCTTATTGCCATTTCTTGTAAAGAAGCTAAAGATGAGCAAAGCTATGAAAAATCTAATTTTCAATCTTTACTTGATTTTTTAACTCAGCTAGATACAACAGCTTTAAAAGAAAAATTTGTTAAAAGAAAAATTTTAAATTTATGCGAAATTTTAGAAGATGAAAACCAACTTTTTGTAGGTATTTTTGATCGTTTATTAAATCAATTTCAAAGTTATGAAAAGCATTTACTTTTAGCGTATGAAAATTTTTTAAAAGAGATTGAAATTTTAAACCATCAGATTTTAGAACAGCTTAAAAGCATTAGCGAAAGAATTTCTAGTGAAATTTTTGCAAGTGTTAAGGAAAAAGATGCTTATTTTTACAAAGAAAGCAAAGGATTTTTAAAGAAAGATTTATACACAAGATATGATTATAAAGCGCCTTATATTTCAAGCGACGATGCTTTTTTGGCGATGTTTTATAATAGTGATGTGATGAGTAAAGAGTTTAAAAAAATCAAAAATGAACTTTATAAATCTTTTGAAGAAATCAAGATGAAATTAAAAGATTTTATAAACATACTTGAAAGAGAAATTTTGCTTTTTAAAGCAGAATTTTCAAACATACAAAAAGATCACATTTTCCAAAGTGATAAAAATTTTAGTGAATTAAGAGCTTTTTGTAATGCAAGCGATGAGTACTTTTTGAAAGATTTTAAAGAGCTTTTATTTAAAAGTATTTTAGAGCTTGATTTATTTTTTGAAAAATTAAATCTTAAGGCTTTTACAAATTATGAAAATGCTACAAAACTAAGCCTTGCATTTTTTAGTCGTAAAATCAATGAAAGCCGTGTTCTTTATGAGCTTGATAGTTCTGAATTTGTACTTTTTTATCCTAAAAAAAGCGAAATTTATGAAAGAGTTTTAAATGAATTAAATGTTTATGAGTTTGAAGCTTTGCTTATTAATAAGCCTATTCTGATAAAAATTGCAAAAAATTTCTTAGAACAAAGTCAAAATTTAATCCAAGAAAAAAATAAATTTTTAGATCTTAAAAAAGCAGAACTTCAAAAAAGAAGAGCACAGATTTTAAATGTTAGAGAAAATATAAAGGAAGATTGATGAGAATATTTTTAGCTTTATTTTTATTTTTTAATTCATTATTTGCATTAAGTGAGCTAGAAGAGGGTTTAAAACTTTACGAGGCAAATAAATTTGATAAAGCTTATGAAATTTTTAAGAATCTTTGCGAAAAAGATATT
Source organism: Campylobacter sp. BCW_6873 (assembly GCF_001762365.1). Classification (NCBI taxonomy): domain Bacteria; kingdom Pseudomonadati; phylum Campylobacterota; class Epsilonproteobacteria; order Campylobacterales; family Campylobacteraceae; genus Campylobacter; species Campylobacter sp. BCW_6873. The sequence goes on along the minus strand of NZ_MJWS01000027.1, from coordinate 14,302 downwards.
TCTAAAGCTTGTTTTTCTTTAGCTTTTATGCATGAGAGTGCTAAGGGTGTGAGTAAGGATTTAAATCAAGCTTATAAATTTTATGATAAAGCTTGTAAATTGGGTTTAGCAAATGCGTGTTCTAATATGGCTTTGCTTTTGCAAAATCAAGGTTATAAAAATGAAGCTCTTTTGGCTTTTAATAAAGCTTGTGCTTTAGGAGAATCGTTAAGTTGTAATAATATAGCTTTATTTTATGAAAAAGAAAAAGATGGACAAATGGCTTCAAGTTTTTATAAAAGATCTTGTGATTTAAAAAATGCAAGAGCTTGTTATCAGTTAGGATCTTTATATGATAAAGGAGAGCTTGTTAAGGCAAGTGTAAAATCTGCCCTTGCTTTTTATTCTAAATCTTGCACTTTAGGTTTTAGTGAGGCTTGTTATTTGTTAGGACGCTATAATCAACTAGAAAAACAAGATCTAACAAAGGCAAAAAGATATTTTGGTATGGCTTGTGATCAAAAACATCAAGAAGCTTGTGCAGCTTATAAAGAACTTAATTCTAAAGATATAGAGCTTTATTAAAAGTTCTATTTTCATTACTTTCAAAGATATACTTAAATAAAATTAAGAATAACACAAAATTTATCGCTTTTTAAAGTTAAATTTATATTAATAGGACTAATATAGTCTTGTTTAAATTATTATCAAGGAGAAGTAATGCAAGACAATATTATTGATCGCAGAAGCTTTTTTAAACTAGGGCTTCTAGGTGGTTCTGTAGTAGCAGCTAGCACTATAGGTGGCGGTGCTGTTTTAAAGGCAGCAGAACTTACGCATTCGCATCAAGCTTCACAAGGAAAATCAAATAAAATTAGAGGTAGAATGTTTTTTCAAACTCAAACTGAATTTGATACCTTAAGTGCAGCCTGTGAAAGAATTTATCCTAAAGATGAGCAAGGAGAAGGAGCTATAGGTTTAGGCGTGCCTTATTTTATCGATAATCAGCTAGCTAGTGCTTATGGTTATAATGATAGAGAATATATGCAAGGGCCTTTCATGGAGGGCAAAGCCGAACAAGGTTATCAAACCCCTATGCAACGCAAAGATATTTTTTTAGAAGGCGTGCATGCTCTTGAAGAAAATGCTCAAAAGCGTTATAAAAAATCTTTTTCTTTGCTTAAAGGTGGAGATCAGGATAAAATTTTAAGCGATTTTGAAAAAGGAAAAATTCAAACTACAGGTTTTAAATCTTCTTATTTTTTCACACTTTTAAGAGATATGACAGTAGCTGGAGTTTTAGCTGATCCAATTTATGGCGGAAATGATAATAAAAATGGTTGGAGAATGATGCAATATCCAGGCGCACAAATGAGCTATGTGGATAAAATTGCAAGTGATGAATTTTTTAACATTGAACCTATGGGTTTAGCAGATATGGAGAGTTAAAATGGCTGAAGTATTAAAAAAAGTAGATGTGCTAACAGTTGGAGCAGGATGGACTGGAGGTATAGTGGCTGCAGAGCTTACTAAAGCAGGTTTGAATGTACTTAGTTTAGAACGCGGACATATGCAAAGTACTGAAAATTTTAATTTTATCCATGATGAGTGGAGATACGGGATTAATTATGGTTTGATGCAAGATTGCTCAAAAGACACTGTGACTTTTCGCCATGATCCTAGTGGTTTAGCCTTACCTTATCGTAAAATGGGTTCGTTTTTATTGGGTAATAATGTTGGCGGTGCAGGGGTGCATTGGAATGGTTGGACTTTTAGGTTTATGCCTTATGACTTTGAAATTCAAACCCTAAGCAAACAAAGATATGGTAATAAATTAGGTAATGATTATACCTTGCAAGATTGGGGCGTGACTTATAAGGATATGGAGCCTTATTATGATAGATTTGAAAAAACCTGTGGGGTATCAGGTGAACCAAATCCTTTAGCGGAAAAAATGGGAGCTTTTAGATCCAGTCCTTATCCACAAGAACCTCTTGAAAATACTAAAATGCTTAAACGATTTGAAAGTGCAGCAAAAAGTTCAAATTTACACACTTATCGTTTGCCAGCTTCAAATTCTAAAGGTGGCTATACAAACCCTGATGGTCAAGATTTAGCTCCTTGTCAATACTGTGCGTATTGTGAGCGTTTTGGTTGTGAGTATGGCGCAAAAGCAAGTCCTTTAAATACAGTAATTCCAAAGGCTATGAGCACAGGTAAATACACCATACGTACTTATAGCAATGTAACGCAAATTCTTAAAAAAGACGGAAAAGTAACAGGGGTGAAATTTGTCGATACTAGAACGATGAAAGAGTATATCCAGCCTGCTGATATAGTTGTGCTTACAAGTTATATGTTTAACAATGCTAAGCTTTTAATGGTAAGCAACATAGGTGAGCAATACGATCCAAAAACAGGTAAAGGAACTTTAGGTAGAAATTATTGTTACCAAATGAATATGGGTACAACAGCTTTCTTTGATGAGCAATTTAACACCTTCATGGGTTCAGGTGCTTTAGGAACTACGAGTGATGATTTTAACGGAGATAATTTTGATCATTCTAAGGAAAAATTCCTTCATGGAGCTATGATTTATAGCGTTCAGCTTGGAACTCGCCCTATACAATCAGCCCCACTTCCAGCAGGAGCTCCAACTTGGGGTGCTGAATTTAAAAAAGCATTAAACTATAATTTCACAAGAGCTATTACCGTAGCAGGACAAGGTGCTTCTTTGCCTCATAAGAATAATTATTTAAGTCTTGATCCAACTTATAAAGATGCTTTTGGTATGCCACTTTTACGCTTAACTTATAATTTCACCGATCAAGATAGAGCTTTGCATAAATTTATCACAGATAAAACAGCTGAGGTAGCAAAAAGAATGCAAGGAGTAAAATCAATTAAAAAAGGCGCTTATCTTAAGGATTATAGCGTTGTACCTTATCAATCTACTCATAACACAGGTGGAACAACAATGGGTGCAGATAGAGAAACTAGTGTGGTTAATACTTATTTACAACACTGGGATGCGGATAATCTTTTTGTTGTAGGAGCAGGAAATTTCCAACACAATAGTGGATATAATCCAACTGATACTGTGGGAGCTTTGGCTTATCGCTGTGCTGAAGGTATTTTAAAATATCATAAAAGTGGAAAAAGCTTAGCTTGATAATAACTTGAGAGTTTTTGAAAACTCTCAAGATTATAAATTTTTAATTTTCTTCCGATATAGTATATAATATCAAGGAAGGCGAAAATGATTAATGGTACAAATTCTTATTCAAACTATAATTATACAAAAAGGCAAATGTAGTCTGCTCTTGGTGGTTGGAATCCAAGATTATTTTAATAAAATATCATAAAAAAAGGGTTTTCTATGGTAAATTTTGATACTCAATATACAAATATCAATTATCTAAATAATAACACAAGCAATAAAAAAGCTGTGCTTAAAAATGATGATGATGCTTATTATGAATCCATAATAAAAAAATTTGGAGATCTTGAAAAATTTAAAGAAGAAAATGGCTATAATGGATCTGCTGATGTAAAAGAAGTAGAAAACTCTTTATATAAAAGATATATGGAAGATAAACTAAGCAAGGATGAAATAAAAATACTTAATAAATTTGGCACAGACTATCTTACAGAAGGCGTAGATTTGTCCGCACTTCATAGACGAAAAGTTGATCTTTTAAAAACTCTTACAAGTATGAATGAATTTGAGAAAATATGGGGTGCTGAAAGGGCACAAAGGGAAAAACAATTTTTTAATGAACTTGGTAAGCCACTTACTCAAGAAGATATAGATAGGTTCTTAACTAATAAAAACAATCAAAAAGAAGACAAAGAAACTTTCAAACCTATACAAGCAGAAAGTAAAAACAAAGAAACTTACAAAGATGATAGTAAAATGAATGAGCTTGTAAAAAAACTATTAGAAGGTAAATTTAGCACTAGTAAAGAATTAGAACTTCTTTTTGGTGTGAAATTTAGTGATGATGCAGGAGAATTTAACAAAATCCTTTCTTTAAATTCTGCACCAAAAAGTATAGATATTTAAGGCTTGATAATGCAAAAATTTAAATTATAAAAAAGGATAAAAAATGTTAAATATCTTAACATATAAATTCAAGCCATCATTTTCATAAGGAAATTTTTTATTTAAATTAAGAATTTTAAGATGCGATGTTGAATTTAATGTCGTTATTTTGTGAGTTTTGTTGATAAGTTTTGGCTATGAAATTTTTAAAATCTTTATCAAAATTTGAATTTTTATCGTTGTTTTTTGAATCTTTATCTGTTTTTTCTAAGCTATTTTCTGAATTTTTGTCATCTTTTTCTTTATTTTCTTCTTCTTTTTCTTTGGCTTCCTCGGCTTTAAGCTTCATTGCTTCAGCTCTTGCTTCAAATTCCATTTTTGCAGCATTTGCTGCAACTTTATAATCTTGCGGACTAGGATCAGCAGGAGCCATAGCTGCTGCTGCGATTTGTCTTGCATTGGCTATAGTTTCTTCTGGTGTGTTTCCTTTTTGCATGCTGATAGGAACTTCACCCGCTGTAGCATACATTTGATTATCAGGGCCTCTTGTGTAAGTAAAACTTGCGGCACCTGCTAAGCCACCGCCCGCTGCTTGATGTGCAGCTTCATGAGCCTTTACATTTCTATCGATACTTTGGAGTTCGCGAACTTGAGCTACTTCTTTTTGGTTTAGCTCTACGCCATTAACCATTTGGGTTTGTTCGCCATTTTTTTCTTTGTCATCTTTATTTTCACTAAGATTTTTTTCATCTTTTTGAGTAGAATCAGATTGATTTGTTTTATCAAAAGAAGGTTTGCTAGAGTAGTAATCATAAGAGTTATAACTTGAACTAATTTGCATTTATCCTCCTTTTTGTTTTTTAAATTTTAGGAATTTTAACGCATTTTGACTTAAAAATTTGATAAATTTTGTAAAATAATCATAAATACAATTTCAAAGGAATGTAATGATTTATGAAAATGATTTGATTTATATAGAGAAAGAGGAGGCTCAAGTGCCTTGGCTTAAAATTTTTACTAAAGAAATTTATAAAGAATTTAGCGATTGTCCTTTAGAGTTGCAAAAGGAACTTTTTGAAAAAATTTTACTTTGTGAAAAGGCTATGATAGAATTTTACAAACCTGAAAAAATCAATATCGCCTCTTTTGCAAATTATATGCCAAGGGTGCATTTTCATGTTATGGCAAGATTTAAAGAAGATGCGTTTTTTCCAGAGTGTATGTGGGGAAAACAGCAAAGAGAAGCAATAAAGCTTGATTTGCCTAAATTTGAAGAATTTGTAAAATTTTTAAATAGTAAAATTTTTTAATTTTTATTAATGATTTGTTATGTTTTATCTAATAAAATTTTTATATTGAAAATTACTATAAAAAAAGGAAAAAAATGAAAAAAGTTTTATTGAGTTCATTGGTTGCGGTGTCTTTGTTAAGCACAGGTTTGTTTGCTAAAGAATATACTTTAGATAAAGCACATACAGATGTAGGTTTTAAAATCAAACATTTACAAATTAGCAATGTAAAAGGAAATTTCAAAGATTATTCTGCGGTGATTGATTTTGATCCTGCGAGTGCTGAGTTTAAAAAGCTTGATGCAACTATAAAAATCGCATCTGTAAATACAGAAAATCAAACAAGAGATAATCACTTACAACAAGATGATTTTTTCAAAGCAAAAAAATATCCTGATATGACTTTTACAATGAAAAAATATGAAAAAATCGATAATGAAAAAGGCAAAATGATGGGAACTTTAACTATAGCTGGAGTTTCTAAAGATATCGTTTTAGATACTGAAATCGGCGGTGTAGCTAAAGGCAAAGATGGAAAAGAAAAAATAGGCTTTTCTTTAAATGGAAAAATCAAACGCTCTGATTTTAAATTTGCGACAAGTACTTCAACTATTACTTTAAGCGATGATATTAATTTAAATATCGAAGTTGAAGCAAACGAAAAATAATTTTTTTAGTCTAAGAGTCTTGCTCTTAGACTTTGTAAATTTTTATCCAAATTTTCTTCACTTTCTTGCCAAATCAATTTAAAATCTGGTTTAAAATTTTCATTTTCTAAATTAAATTCCGTGTTTTTCAAGGTGGATTCTAAAAAAGCAAGATGATTTAAAGCTTGATTTTTATCATTAAAAATTAAAATAAAATCATTGTCTACGATGAAAATTTTTGCTCTAAAGCGTTTTAAAATTTTTGCAATTTGTTTTAAGATGAGTTTGGCATAGCTTTCTTTAGTATCTTTTAGTTCATTAAAATGAAGCAAGGCAATGATATAGTTGTTTTTTCCCTTTGTAAAGCGTGTAAGGCTTTTTTCATTAGGTAGTTTTGTTAAGGTGTCAAAAAAAGCTAGCTTATAAGCGTGATTTAAAAGATAAAAACAAAAAACCAAACTTGCAAATTCAAAATACCTTATTCCTGCTCCTTCTTGGAATAAAAACTGAAAATATGCAGCAAAAAATGCGATAATAAGATAATATTCTTTAGTTTTAAAGGTTTTGATAAAAATGAGTATTAAGCCGACTAAAAAAAATAAAAATCCTAATTCACTTACAGGTTTAAAAAAATTTAATGCAATAAAATGGAATTCTAAACCAGCGCTATTAAAAGTAGTATTTCTAGGTAAAATGATGCTTAAAACGCCTATAAAAATAAGGGTTGTAATTGAAGCGATATTTTTTTTACTTAAAATTAAAGCATGGTGTTTTCCAAGGCAAAATAGAGTAAAAATCATAGGTAAAAACAAAGCCACAAATAAATTAGCTTGAAAAAAACTTGTATAAAAATAAGGCAACTTAGCTCCTAATAGCACTAAAGTTAAAAAGAAAATTCTTGAATTTTTAAAGTAAAAGGATAATACAAGTGCTGAAATTTCAAAAATAAAACTCAATGATATTAAAAAATCTAATAAAAACATTTCAAATCCTTGATTTTAATAAAAGTGATAATTGTATAGAAAAAAGCTTAAAAGTGGACTTTATTTAAATTTAGCAATCTCATCTTGTATAGTTTGTTCTATATGAAGTAATTCTTCATGAGTTTTTTTACTATTTTCTAAAAGTTCATCAAATTTAAAGCCAAGCATAACAATACGATATAAATTGGGTTTATATTTTCTCCAATTATATAAAGTGCTAACATCAATGTCTAGTTCATATGCCATATCACGCTTGCTCTTTTTTGTCATTTTTTACCTTAAAAATTTAGCCTTTAAAAAATTTTACATTAAAATTTCTTTATTAAAAACACTTGAAATATTCAATCTTTTATATAAAATATATTTAATATTTCAATATTAATTAAGTTATAGTATGGAATAATTCGAGATATTTTTTAATTTTCAAGGAGTAGTTATGGATTTCAATTCGGTTCTTTTCAGCATTGGCGATAAATTGCCAAAAGATGCAACATCTACCGTGATGCTAAAAGAGAAATTTGATCGCTTAAATGAGGATAAACAAAAAGAAGTAGTAGCACAGCTTCCAATGATAAAGCTAAAAAGTCCCGCTCTAGTATTTTGGGTAGGGACTTTTTTATTTGGTGCTTTTGGAGTGGGTCGTTTTATGATAGGAGATTGGGTTTTAGGGCTTATACGCTTGGGAATTACAATTGTAGCTATGATTTGCGGTGTTTTAATGATTACATATAGTGCTTTAGGGATAATATATGGTTTGTTGTGGCTTGTTAATTGGATTTGGTGGATTGTAGATATGTTTTTAGTGGGTAAAAAATTAAGAAAACAAAATTTTGAAAAGATTGCAAATATTATACAATAATTTCGAGTTTTTATGAAAAACAATCAAAAATAAGTTTGCAAAATATTTTTATCAAGTTTTTAGTAAATTTTGTTTTTGTGGCAAGTGAGGTTTAGAATTCTTAAGCAATAAAGAAAATTGCTTTTAAATATTTTGTCTGTTGCTCTAAATATTGCACAGGTTTTTTTAGAGATTACAAGTAAAATGGTGAACTTGGTACAGATGAAGAGAAACTAAAATATTATTTAGGTGAACAAAAAAGGAGGAAATTAATGAAATGTTTTAATGCGAAATTTATGTTTGTTGGAATTTTGGCAGTATTTTTGAGTGCTTGTAGTAGCGGTATTCCAAAATGTAGTGATCAAGATGTACAAAATGTTTTAACTGAGATTATTTTAGAACACAATTTTGGTAGATTTTCTGAGGTTGATCGTAAAAAGTTGAAATTTACTTATAGCGGTTTTATGAGCGATTTAACCGATAAGGAAAGTAAAACACAGTATTGTAAAGCTCAAGTAAAAGCAAATGGAAGTATTGATTCTCGCCCTTACAAATGGGATGCTTGGATCGAGTATTTTGCTAGATATACTGATGATGGCATGGTATATGTAGAAATTACTAGATAACTTTTTAAGGCAAAAATGCCTTAAAAAGTTAATTTTGAGGAGACTGGATATGGACTATAATGTTTTTCTTTTAAATATACAAGATAAAATAAATCAAGAAGATTTTTTCAATTTAAAGCTTAAGTTTGAACAATTACAAAATAAAAAAGAAGCTCTATCAAATTTGGTATTTTTAAGACTTCAAGATCCTATAAAACCTTTAATTATGAGTATGATATGTGGTTTTTTAAGTTTAGGTTGGTTGGCAATCGATAGATTTATGATAAAAGACTATGCATTAGGAATATTGCGTATAATATTATCTTTATTTCCTTGTGTGTTATTTTTGATACTAGGAATTAGCTATGAAAATGATTCTAACTTGGATATTTCTGAAATTTTTTTCGGGTTGTTTGGAATTTTTCTATTATTAGGCATTATTTGGTGGGGAGTAGATTTATTTTTAGTCTATAAAAAAATTAAAAAACAAAATTATAATAAAATTATAGAATTTATTTTTAACTATCAAAAAATTTAATTTTAAAATTAAAAATTCAAGCCTTTTTCGCTACAATTTCTTAAAAATTTTTATAAGTAAAAAATTTAAGGAAAATCATGGTTGAAGTAAAAAATCTTACTATGCGTTTTGCAAATCAGCTTTTATTTGAAAATGTTAATTTAAAGCTTGTTAGAGGACAAAGATATGGACTTATCGGTGCTAATGGTGCGGGAAAATCGACTTTTTTAAAAATTCTTTCAGGAGAAATTGAGTCAAGTAGTGGTGAAATAGTATTTGATGAAGGCTTGAAAATCGCAGTTTTAGGACAGGATCAATTTGCTTTTGAAAACTACACCATCAAAGATGCAGTGATGTGTGCAAATAAGCGTTTATATGAGGCCTTAAAAGAAAAAGAAAAGCTTTATATGAGCGAGGAATTTACCGATGAGATCAATGAGCGTTTAGGTGAGCTTGAGATAATAACGGCTGAAGAAGATCCAAATTATGATTGTGAAACACGTTGTGAAAAAATTTTAAGTTCTTTAAAGATTAAAGATTTTGATGCTTTAATGAGCACCTTACAAAGTGTGGATAAATTTAAAGTCTTACTGGCTCAAGTTTTATTTTTGGGTGCGGATGTGCTTTTTTTAGATGAGCCTACAAATAACCTTGATTTAGAGGCGATTTCTTGGCTTGAAAATGAACTTTTAAGACATGAAGGGACTTTAGTTGTCATCTCTCATGATAGGCATTTTTTAAATAAAATTTGCACAAGAATTTTGGATGTGGATTTTAAACAAATTCGTGATTTTGCGGGAAATTATGATGATTGGTATATGGCTTCAACGCTTTTGGCAAAACAAGCTGAGCTTAAACGCGATAAAACCTTAAAAGAAAGAGAAGAATTAGAAAATTTCATTCGCCGTTTTAGCGCAAATGCTTCTAAGGCAAAACAAGCCACAAGCCGTGCTAAGGCACTTGAAAAACTAGAGCTTGAAGAGATTAAAATTTCAAGCCGTAGAGATCCTAGCATAGTTTTTAGAACCAATCGTGAAATAGGTAATGAAGTTTTAGAATTTAAAGGTATAGGCAAGGCTTATGATAAACAATTGTTTTCAAATTTGGAGCTAAAAATAGAAAAAAATGATAAAATCGCTTTGATTGGGGCAAATGGTGTGGGCAAAAGTACTTTGGCAAAAATCATCGCCCATGCTATAAATCCAGATAGTGGATCTATACATCTTGGGGCAACTATAGAGCTTGGATATTTTCCTCAAGATACAAGTAATTTAATTTGTGAAAATTTGAAACTTTACGAATGGCTTATGAGTGAAAAATTTAAAGATCTAGATGAAATCCGTAAGTGTTTAGGTAGAATGCTTTTTAGTGGCAGTGATCAAGAAAAGATGGCAGCAAGTTTAAGTGGGGGTGAAAAACACCGTTTAATGCTTTCTCGTTTAATGCTAGAGCGTCCAAATTTCTTGCTTTTAGATGAGCCTGATAACCATTTAGATCTTGAAAGTATTATTGCACTAGGTGAAGCTTTGTATAATTTCAAAGGTGTAGTGCTTTGTATCAGCCACGATAGGGAGTTAGTTTCTGCTTTTGCTAATAGAATTTGGCATTTAGAAAATGGTAAGCTTACAGATTTTCGTGGAACTTATCAAGAATTTTTAGGAGAAAATGATGGCTAAATTTAGAATTCAATACAGCGCAGGTTTTGGGCATTATACACAAAATCACAAGGGTTTTGGGCCTACGATTTATATAGAAGAAGTGGTAGAGTTTGATAATGGCAAGGATTATTTTGATTATATAGATTTTTATAAAACTTATTCAAAGAGCGATGATACTTATTTTCATATCAGTTTTTTAGAAGATAGACCTCTAAGCGATAAAGAAATCACCATTCGCAATGAATACCGCAAAATGCGTGATGAAAACTGTAAAAAAGCCAAGGAGGAATTTATAGCCAACAATGAGCTTGATGTGGAGCATTTACCTACTCATCATGATTAAAAAACATTGATTTTACATAAAAAGGAACACTTTTTGCTTGTATAGTTTTTGCATATTTTGAAAGGAGAAAACTATGCAGGTAAATTATAGAACGATTAGCTCGTATGAATACGATGCTATTAGTGGTCAGTATAAACAGGTGGATAAACAGGTTGAAGATTATTCTTCATCTGGAAATTCTGATTTTATGGATATATTAAATAAGGCGGATGAGAAGTCAAGCGGAGATGCTTTAAATTCTAGTAATAGTTTTCAGAGCAATGCGCAAAACTCAAATTCAAATTTAAGTAATTATGCTCAAATGTCAAATGTTTACGCTTATCGTTTTAGACAAAATGAAGGCGAGTTGTCTATGAGAGCTCAAAGTGCTAGCGTTCACAATGATCTTGCGCAACAAGGTGCAAATGAACAAAGTAAGAATAATACTTTGTTAAATGATTTATTGAACGCAATTTAATCAAAAGCTCCATTTTGGAGCTTTTGTATTTACTTGCAAGAATTTATAATTTCTCTATTTCAAAAGGTGTAAAATTTTTACAAAAAATTTCAAATTCTTGCTCCTCTTTTTCATTTAATTTGATATGTAATATAGCTTTGCAATGCTTAAAATCTTTTGTGAAATTAAAAGAATAAGTTTTTAAAAAATGTTCAAAACGATTTAAATTTTTTAAATCAATAGCAATGGATATATTTTTTTTCAATTCGAATGAAAGTAAAGAAGAATTATTAATCACGGCATTTGCTGCATCGCTATAAGCTCTTACAAGTCCCCCTGTACCAAGTTTTATACCGCCAAAATATCTTACAGTGATTAAAGCCGCATTGATAAGATCATAGCCCCTTAGAACATTTAAAGTTGGCATTCCAGAAGTTCCTTTAGGCTCTCCATCATCGCTTTTATCTTCTACAATTTGATTAAAATCATTTAAAACACGATAAGCATAGACAAAATGAACAGCTTTTGGATGCTCTTTTTTTAGCGTTTCTATTAAAAATTTAAAATCTTTAAAAGGGCAAAGAAAAGATAAGAAAATAGATTTTTTAATATCGATTTGTGTTTGAAAAATTTGATCAATAGTTTGCATTTTTGCCTTTTTTTGTTTAAAATTATACTTATAAAAACTAAAATCAATTTGATGTTAATTTTTAAGATATTTGATATTTATATGATTTGCATTGATATTTTAAGTTTAATTTTGTAAAATTTTCATTATGGAAAAAATCAAAAATTATAAACTTATCATCATTTTACTTAGTCTTGATTTGTTGGCTTTGCTTTATGGAATTTCAACACTGAGTATTAGTGCTGATGAAGCTGATATTTATTTTGGTGAGCAGGGTAAATCACTTATTTTTTCCCATAGTTTGCTTTATTATATATCTCATTTTGGAACTTTTATTTTTGGGCAAAATGATTTTGGTTTAAGGCTTCCTTTTTTATTTTTTCATTTTTTAAGTTGTTTGCTTTTGTATTTGCTAGCTTTAAAATATACTAAAACTAAAATTGATGCTTTTTTTTCTTTATTGTTATTTGTTTTATTGCCGGGTACTGTTGCAAGTGCTTTACTGGTTAATGCCGCATCTTTGGTGATTTTTTTAACCCTTGCTATATTATGTGCTTACGAATATGAAAAAAAATGGCTTTTTTATATATTATTGATTATAGTATTATTTGTTGATAAATCTTTTAATATTTTATTTTTAACTTTTTTCTTTTTTGGGATTTATAAAAGAAATGCTATTTTATTTACCTTATCTCTTGTTTTGTTTGGAGCAAGTATCAGTTTTTATGGTTTTGATACAGGTGGTCGTCCAAGAGGTTATTTTTTAGATACCTTAGGAATTTTTGCTGCATGTTTTTCTCCTTTGGTTTTTGTGTATTTTTTTTATACTATTTATCGTTTGACTTTTCAAAAATATAAAAATTTATTATGGTTTTTAATGAGCGTAACATTTGTATTTTGCTTGTTGCTTTCTTTAAGACAAAAACTTTTTTTAGATGATTTTTTGCCTTTTTGTGTTATTTGCACTCCTTTGCTTATAAAAACTTTAATGCAAAGTTATAGAGTGAGATTGCCAGTTTTTCGATTAAGGTATAAAATCTTTATAGAATGTTCTATAATTTTTTTGATATTTTGTTACTTTTTAATCGTCGCTAATCAATTATTGTATTATTTTATAAACAATCCAAATCGTCATTTTGCCAATAATTATCATTTTGCTAAAGAATTGGCGCTAGAATTAAAAAAACAAGATGTTTTAGAGCTTGCAACAGCCCCAAGTTTGCAAAAAAGATTGCGATTTTATGGAATAAAAAATAGCAATAAGTTTTATTTAAAAGCTTTAAAACAAGCCGATAAGCATGATATGGACAAAAAAATTGTTAAAGTAAAACTTGGAAAATATGAAAAAGTATATCAGATTTTAAACTATGATTAAAGCTTTCAGTTTGTTGGAATTTGTGTTTATAATTCTCATTTTAGGTATAGTTTTTAATTTAGGCAGTCTTTACTTAAAAAAAGACAATCTACTAGAAGGTGCAATACAAATTCTTAATGATATCCAATACACCCAAAATTTAGCCATGATGCAAGAAGGTATAAGAGTTGATGAGTTGGCTATCGCAAAAAGAGAGTGGTTTAAAAGTAAATGGCAGATTTATTTTATAAAATCAGCTGCCACGGGTTATGATCAAACATATACTATTTTCTTGGATAAAAATGGCGATGGAAATGCTAATTTAGGTAAAACTGAAATCAATATAGATAGAGAAATTGCTGTTGATGTAATCAATCATAACAAATTAATGAATTCAGGTCAAAGTGGAGTTATTAGTAAAGATGATGAAAAAACTACACAAAGATTTAATCTTACAAAAAGATTTGGAATAGAAAAGGTTGAATTCAAAGGATCTTGTTCAGGATTTACTAGATTAGTATTTGATGAAATGGGCAGAGTGTATTCTCCGTTAAAAAATGCCAATTATGCATATGAAAAAACTTTAGCAAAGAATAATTCAGATTGCATTATACGTTTGTTATCAAAAAAGCATGCTCTTTGTATCGTTATAGATACGCTTAGCGGTTATGCTTATATTCCAGATTTTAAAACACTTAAAAGTCAATTTGTTAATATAAAAAATAAAAATTACGAGCGCTCTAAAATATAACCCCCATTTTTTAACCCACCAAATACTTATATAAATACTTACACAAATATTTATACTATTTAATCCTTTATTTAATCCCCTTTTAAGTTTAATTGGTTATACTTTCATTTCCTTTTTTGAAAAAAAGGACTTAAAATCTTTTAAATTATAAAGTTTCACTAACTGAGTAGATTTTATAAATTAACTTTATTTTAGATTTTTTAAGTTTTTAAATTATTTGAGTTTTTAA
>NZ_MJWS01000026.1:0-683 GCF_001762365.1 Campylobacter sp. BCW_6873 | reverse complement strand
TTTTGCAAAAAATCCTCTTCTAAACGAGTATTTAGAAAAAATAAAAAATCTTCAAGTGCATCAAATCTTTCCTTGTCAAATAAAAAATAAGTTTTATGATTTGTGATATTTCTTTCATTGTATAAAAGATAGGATATAATATCGTTATTTAAATTTAAAACAATTCGACTAGCTTTTCTTGAAAGTTCCTCATCTTCATCTAGGAATGAATAAATAGTTAAAGTTCTTATATCTTCAATACTAGCTTGTATCATCTTAAGATTTTTAATAATCATTTGTGTAACTTTTTCTTGATTATAGTTTTCTTTGCTTAAATTCTTAGCATATTCTAATTCTTCCTTACCTTCGTTTTCACTCCATTTGATTAAAGCACTAAGATTTTCTCTTGCTTTGCTTTCATTATCTTCTTTAAACTTTAGAGCTTCATGGATAAACTCATAAACACTACTAACAACTGCAATAAAAACTAATACAATAAAAACTATAATAGAAATTTTTTTTGATATTTTAAGCAATTTTTTTACCTTTAAAGTTAGTATTATTTATTATAGCATTATTAGATACAATCTTAAAATCTTCTTTTATATCATCTATAATGGTATTGCTTTGTTTTGTATTGTTTTCTTGATTTGAATTTTCATCTTGATTTAAATTTTTATTTATTTCTTTGTTTTTATTTTTAT
>NZ_MJWS01000025.1:0-1777 GCF_001762365.1 Campylobacter sp. BCW_6873 | reverse complement strand
GATGTTTTCTACTTTTACATTATCTTTACCACTTCCACCTACAACCACAGTGTCTAATTTACCTGTTTCTTTATCTGTAGAAACAACCCAATCTTTAATTCCAACACTACCACTACCATTGTTAGTTACTGTATTACCATGATCATCTTTACCTACTGAGCCTTGGTTGGAAATAACTAAATCAGCATTACCATTATTTGTAATACCTCCACCTATAGTAGCACCTTCTCCATTAGAAATTTCAAGTTTATTATCACTATTGTTAGTGATGGAACCACTTATACCTGTATCAGAAGTAGAGGTGTTAGTGATAGAATCAAGCTGACTGTTTTTATCAATTGTAATAGAACCAGTAATAGAGCCTTCTCCTTCATTAACAAGACCACCTTCTACCTTAGCTCCACCTTCTATCTTGATATCGCTACCTATAGATCCATTGCCTGTATTGATTATATTTCCTTCAAGTTTAGTGTTTTCCCCACTAACTGTAATACCACCTGTTATACTTCCTGAGCCAGAATTAGAGATAGCTTGACCTGAAGAAGAAGTTACAGTAGCTCCATCTTCTACTTTTATAGAGCCTTCTATTTTTCCGCTTTCATTAGATATACCAGCGCCACTTCCACCTTCTACTCTAGATCCTTCACCGGATAAAATTATTTCTCCGCTTAAAGAAGCTGCTTTTTCTAATCTTATACCATTAACTTTACCTTGTATAATGCCACCATTTTTAAGTTCTATTTTACTAGTACTTGAACCAACATCTAAAGCAATTCCATGATTATCGCTATAAATTCCACTTACAGTTCCATCTTTTGAAGTATTTTTTCCACCATCTATGTATAAATCGCCTAGAGTTTGCCATTGATTTACCCATATTCCTGCTGTTTTACCATAAACTACACCTCCATCTTTTATGGTAAGTGTTCCAAATTTACCATAGGATACATGTATACCAGAAACAACTGAATTGATAGTTCCTGTGTTGATGATATTTTCTATGGTGCCACCGTTTTCTAATTTTATAGCGCCACCCCACCATATATCTTCAGTGCTATTTATAGTACCTTTATTTTCAAGTGTTTTTATAATGCTATTGTGTATAAAAACAGCAGAGGAACCACCATTCATAGTACCATTATTGATAAAATTTTCTATAGTTCCACCAACCATTGTTACACCTTCGCTCCCACTAATTAAACCACTATTAACAAAGCTTTGTATATTAGTATTTTTTCCTTCGAAAAGTACTCCTCGGTCGTTAGAGCCTACTATAGTCCCACTATTTTCGAATTTATCCACAGTGAGAGTTCCTGAGTTACCTCCCCAAATTCCCATGTAAATTTGACCATTGATTTGACCTGTATTTTCAAAGGTGTTAACAGTGATGGTTCCTTTAAAATTGTTATCATGTTCTACAGCTACCTTACCGTTAATAGTTCCATGATTGGTAAGATTGGTAAGAGTGAGGATATTGCTACCACTAGCATGAGCATAGATGATTCTATCTGTATTGCCTATACTACCTAAAGTTCCACCTGCTTCAATTATTATGGTATGTGGTCCCTGATCGGTAATGTTGATTTGATTGTTGATTGAACTACTTACAGTTGTATTAATTCTAGCTTGAGAACTATAAACACTTGCTGAACTAGCCTTAAGATTTTTATTTGCTTCATCATAAGTTTTTATTTCAGGAGTAAGTGTAGCATTAGCACAACTAGCTAAGAAAGAAATAGTAGCTAAAGATAAAACTATCTTTTTAGAATTTAAACAG
>NZ_MJWS01000024.1:0-3387 GCF_001762365.1 Campylobacter sp. BCW_6873 | reverse complement strand
AAAGAAAACTATAATCAAGAAAAAGTTACACAAATGATTATTAAAAATCTTAAGATGATACAAGCTAGTATTGAAGATATAAGAACTTTAACTATTTATTCATTCCTAGATGAAGATGAGGAACTTTCAAGAAAAGCTAGTCGAATTGTTTTAAATTTAAATAACGATATTATATCCTATCTTTTATACAATGAAAGAAATATCACAAATCATAAAACTTATTTTTTATTTGACAAGGAAAGATTTGATGCACTTGAAGATTTTTTATTTTTTCTAAATACTCGTTTAGAAGAGGATTTTTTGCAAAAAAATGATAATGATTTTGAAATAATAGAAATTGTAACATATATTAATCTATTGATTGGCTTAGATAGTGCGTTTGCTAATAATATGTACCTAAGAGAACTTTCAATAGCTCCTATTTGTGATTTAAATAATCCCAAAACCATAGTAATTCTAAATGGCATAGAAAAAATTAATATTGCAGTTGATAGATATATCAATCTTATAAATTCAAAAATTAAATTTATTGCCTATAAAGATGATTATCTTAAAATGAAAATAGAAAATATAAACAATAATTATCCAAAACTCAGACTCGGTCAAAAACAAACCAATAAACTTAAATCCATACAATCCAAACTAAAAGAGTGTAAACAATGAACGAAGAATTGCAAAAAGAAGAATTACCTAGAAAAAAATTAAACGAAACAGAAAAAGATTTGCAAATTTATTTAGGAGTATAAATGAAAAAACTTCAGTTTTTATTTGACACAAAATTAAAAAAATTAGCTTGGATTATAGCTATATTGTTTATCGGATTTATAGGATATAATATACTTTTTTATACTGAATTTAAAAATGGTTATGCAAAAGTGATTTTACGCTCCAATGCAACACTTAATCAAAATTGGTATTGTATAAAAGAAGGTAAAAAACTGGATAGAAATGAAGTATTTGAAAGAGCTGCTAAAGATTTGCTTAAAAAGCTTTATGATTATGCACATAGTAAAAGATATTACAATGTAGCTCAAGAAGAGTGGCAATATCTTGGTACTAAATGTCATTTTGAAGATACAGATTGTCAATTTTTTAGTAATGGAAAGCAATTTGATATCAACGATATCATAAAACAAATTGATTTTAATAAAACTGAAGAAGAAAATATGCAAAAAATAATGCAGGGTTTTAACATTGTAAAACCATTTGAAGAAGAAAAAATTTTAATAGGGGATTTTGATAAAACGCAAAAGTTAAGCAATATAAAACTCAAATATTCTTTACTTTTTGATTATCGGGAAAGAATTTATCTTATTCACTATGATGTTAAATTTATAGCAATAGGTGGTTATGAATATTTTGTTACACCTTCAAGATTTGGTGATTATGATTATGGCTTATTAGTTAAAATGTATCTTATAGGCTATAAACACTCTAAAGAGAAATTCAATAAAGATGTTTTGGAAAGGTGGAAAAATGATAATTATTTTAGATACGAGTATTATCCTATTACAAATTGTGGTGAAGTAGAAATACGCGAAAATGATAATTTTATATGGGTTAATGAATAAAACTGAAATTTTAAGTATGGCAGGAAAAATAAAATGGGTTTTTTATTAAATTTAAAAGGTGATTATGGAATAGAAATTTTATCTTATTATCTTTGGGGAGAAAGCACGCCACCAAGTAATTTAGCTAAAAAAGATAATCGTGTGCTTATCGCTAAAGATTATAAAGCAAGAGATGAAAAAGAAATAATCATACAAGCTTCGGCACTTGATTATATGAAATATGTGGATAAATATACTAGTGCTGCAGATTTTAGAGTATTTCAAAAATTTTTTGATTGCGAATTTAGTAAAAAAAGAACTTGAAAAATTTAAAGATAAAATAGAAGAAGAGATGTATATTTTAGAACTAGACGATATAGTAGAAACTAAGATGTATGGAGGCGTAAATCCATTTATTAATAGAGATGGAGAATATATCGAAGATAATAGAGCGTGTAAAAGAAGCCACTACTACTTAGATATAAACTCAAGTGATTATGCTAAAAGATCTTTTACTTTTGGAAGCACAAAAATAGCTTTCAATAAAAATGTTAAATTTCATATTAATGCTAAAACTTACAAAGCCGAATATATTTCTAATCTAAAGCTTTATCCACTCGATGATAATTTTGATTTTGAAAGTAATGATGGATTTGCAAAATATATAAATCTTTATTTAGAATATGAATTAGATCCATTAAAAATAGGTAGAACTGTTAATATTAAATTTATTGATCAAGAAAAAATTACACCTATGGTTATTTATAAAAGAGTATTTCAAATACTTCAAAAACAATCTTTTGAATCTCCAATTCCCTTTTTTCCTTCGTTTAAAAAATATTATGATAATAATATCTTGCCATCTGGTGTGTTATATTTACAAGATGATAACTCCAAAACCCATTCAAAGCATTCTGCTTTCTTTAGTCAAAACGAACAAAATAACTCAAGCAACTCTTCATCAAACTCCAAAGAACCTTGCTTTATCACTTTATATTTAAAAGATGAACACAATAAACCCATTGCTAATGCTAAAATCATTATCAAAGGTTTTAAACATGATGAAGCTTTAAGAGTAGTTAATCTAAAAAGACGCAGTGATGAAAAAGGTAAAATAAGATTTGATAAAGAAAAGTATTTTAGCGATTGTTATAGCTTTAAAGTAAAGCTTGATGAAAGTGAAGCTTATTTTCCTACTCCTTTACAAAATGCTAAAAGAATATTTAATAATTATACCCATCACAAAGTTGGACTTATACTTAAATTTAAAGCTAAAGATCATTTAGTTTATGATGGATTTAATCTCTATCATTATAAAGGAAATGAATTAATTAATTCTTATATGGCAAGAAGTGGTACTGCTAAGGCAGATAATGAAAAAAGAAGTAAAAAGCAAATTGCAAATTATTTTTACCAAGATGAAAAAGATAAAAGCAAAAGTGGAAAGGCTTATTTTTACTATGATGATGAAAGTATTAAAGATAGATTTGGCACTTTACCTGAAGGGGAGTATTATTTAAAAATCAATGAAATAGCTAAAGATACTAACCCTAGCTTTTTAAAAGATTATCCCTTTGAAATAGGAAAAACCTGGGGAAGATACTGCGTAAGATTATATACTGATAAAGAATGCTCTAAAACTTTTAAAGAAGTAAAAATAAAAGAAAGTAATGAAAAAGAAAACAAAACAAGCAAAAAAGATAAAAAAGAGCAAAGCATAATAAAAGATAATCTATATCTTTATAGCATCAATGAAAAGGGAGAGTTTGGCAGTAATGGTAGCATAGGTATAGCACAAGCACAGTTATTAGAGGATTTAAGTAAGCAAGCTAAGTTT
>NZ_MJWS01000023.1:0-3631 GCF_001762365.1 Campylobacter sp. BCW_6873 | reverse complement strand
GCACATAAAGGTTTAAGTGCTTCATCATACCAAATCACTTCTAGTTTTTCTTCTTTGATGATTCTTAGTGCTACTTCTTTTGTTAGATATTCTTTGATGTCTTTTCCATCGTATTTTTTTGTTCATAATTCATCTGCAACATTTTATCAATGGCTTCTTTTTCACTATCAAAAGAATACTCAAATTCAACACCTCCTCTTTCTCAAGAAAGGACTGCGCTTATTAAGGCACACTTTTAGCTATGAAATTAACCGCCAAAGGAACAAACCTTGCAGTCATACAATAAAATTAAAGCATGCAAATCTAAATACAACAACTATACACAAAAGCCGATTATAATTATTTTTATGTCAAAAATCCTATAAAATATATTTCTTTTACTTTTTATTGCTCATCTTTTCTAAATAAACTTTCTAAAATAAGTCAGTCTTCACGCCGATTTTTCATCCTGATTGATTGCATTAAAGTGAGCAAATTTAATTTATTTCAACTAAGTCTATTTTTGTTTAAAGTATTGCGCATATTCAAAGGGTCTTTCTTTTAGTTTAAAATAAAATTTATTATGAAATTGGGTTGTGGTATTTAAAGTTTTTTGAAGAGTTCCTAAAGAATATTCTAAAGCCCCATTATATATTATCTCTTCTTTTTGCAAATAACCCACAGCATATTCCAAAGGAGAGGTATTTGAGAAAAATAATTCAATAAGATTAAAATTTAAATGATTACTCGCTTCTATATAAAAAGAATGATTCTTATGTATTTTATAGGTAGCTAAATTAAAAAATAAATTATTTTTATCTTGATACAAACCTATATCATAAGCAATGATAAATTTTCTCAAACTCCATACAAGATAAGAATAAAATAAATCATCGCTAAAATCTACTACTTCATAGTCATTTTTTTGCACCATTTCATCTAGCATTGAAATTAGTTCAAATTTATTTAAATTTTTATTTTCGATATAGTAAAGTTTAATACCATGAACTTGATTAATTTCATTAATATAAGAAGTTAAAAATTCAATATTATCTTTATAAAGTTTTAAGAAATATTTTTTTAATTCTAAATTATCTATAATTTTATAGGGGTTATTTTTGAAGAAAAGTTCTTTAAGTCCTTCAAAGCAATTCTCACCAATATTAAAAGCTTTAAAAATGATATTTTTTTCTTTGATTATAATTTTACCTAAATAAATGCTTGTTTCAAATTTGAAATTTCTCTTAAGATTATATTCTTTTTTTAAGAATTCTTCATCAAGTCCTTTTATACTCATATCACTTTGCAAGCCCAAGTAAATAGTTTTATCTTCTCTTATATTGGAGATATAATCTTTAAGCGGTATTTTTATAGTTTTCATTATTTTCCTTGATTATAAACTTCTACCTATGAGGGTTTCTACATATCTTGGATCTCTTTCATTGGGCTGAATTTCATAAGCATCTTGTATAGCACCTATATTGCAACCTACTAAATAATTCTCACTAGGATCGCAAATTCTACTAAATTTATCAAAAATAATTTTCTCATTGATATAAGCTTTTTCAGAATAAAAAACATATCTGCCTAGAGCATCCATATTGTGATTATAATATTTTTCTATATAAAAATGCCTACATTCGTGAAAAACCGTTTTTGCAAATTCTTTAAAATAAGCTTTTAAAATGTATTGATTTAATCTGACCTTATTTTCTTCATAAGCTCCAAATGATAAAGATCCGCTAGGCTTTTGGCTATAAAACACTACATTTTCTAAAGGTAAATTAAATTCTTTACAAAGAGTTTGAGTTAAAGCTTTTAGAAAATCTTTACATTCTTTAAGATCTCTGTTTTTGTTATTTAAAAGCTCTGTGTGGAATTGTTTAAAACTTTTACCATTCTTATACTCTAAAGGTAAAATTTTATTAATTATGGTGCTAATATATTTGCCATCTCTATCTTGAAGATAATTTCCTTTATCTTTTTCTGATATACTTGTTAAAAATTCCTTATTGATTAAATCAAATCTATAGTATATATAAGCGATTTTTCCGGCAAATTGAGGATAGGTTCTGAGATAGGTAAAAAAGTCTCTTTTTTCTTGATTTTTTAAATTTGCCCTTAAAAACCAATTTGCCTCTTCAACACTATCGATTGATTTTTGTCGGTTAAGATTATATACATTAAGGGCTTTTAGCTCCTCTCTTGTAAATAATTCTTTCACCCTATCATCTCTACCAGAGCCAACTTTAAAACTCATATCTATGATTTTATAAGCATCATTTAAATTAGGAAGTCTTTTAAATTTATTTTTATCTTCATAAGCAAAAACTAAAGCATAATATTTATCAAATTCTTCTTCATTAGCCCTTGTTAGAGGTAAACTAAAGCCTATTTTTTCAAATTCTTCATCTTTTTCCTCATCATCCATTTCCCAGCATTCATGAAAATATTTACTTTCGTCTTTTAAAAACTTTATATCTTTAAATTCTAAATGCTCTTTACCTTCTAAAATTCTTTGAAGTCTTGCTTCATTTTGAATTTGAGCTAAAGCCCAAACGATATTTACATCATCTTCTAAACCATCAACTTCGCATTCTACATAAGTCCCTGGTGCAAAATTTGCCTTTTCATCGATAATAATCCTTACACTTTTTTCAGCACTTACCACATCTTCATCTTCATCGAGTTCCCATTCTATTTCTTTTATGAAATTTACTTTAGATTTCTCTTGCTTAGGATACTCTACTCTTAAAGAAACAATTCCTTCCTTCTCATCTTGTATAAACTTAGCTTGCTTACTTAAATCCTCTAATAACTGTGCTTGTGCTATACCTATGCTACCATTACTGCCAAACTCTCCCTTTTCATTGATGCTATAAAGATATAGATTATCTTTTATTATGCTTTGCTCTTTTTTATCTTTTTTGCTTGTTTTGTTTTCTTTTTCATTACTTTCTTTTATTTTTACTTCTTTAAAAGTTTTAGAGCATTCTTTATCAGTATATAATCTTACGCAGTATCTTCCCCAGGTTTTTCCTATTTCAAAGGGATAATCTTTTAAAAAGCTAGGGTTAGTATCTTTAGCTATTTCATTGATTTTTAAATAATACTCCCCTTCAGGTAAAGTGCCAAATCTATCTTTAATACTTTCATCATCATAGTAAAAATAAGCCTTTCCACTTTTGCTTTTATCTTTTTCATCTTGGTAAAAATAATTTGCAATTTGCTTTTTACTTCTTTTTTCATTATCTGCCTTAGCAGTACCACTTCTTGCCATATAAGAATTAATTAATTCATTTCCTTTATAATGATAGAGATTAAATCCATCATAAACTAAATGATCTTTAGCTTTAAATTTAAGTATAAGTCCAACTTTGTGATGGGTATAATTATTAAATATTCTTTTAGCATTTTGTAAAGGAGTAGGAAAATAAGCTTCACTTTCATCAAGCTTTACTTTAAAGCTATAACAATCGCTAAAATACTTTTCTTTATCAAATCTTATTTTACCTTTTTCATCACTGCGTCTTTTTAGATTAACTACTCTTAAAGCTTCATCATGTTTAAAACCTTTGATAATGATTTTAGCATTAGCAATGGGTTTATTGTGTTCATCTTTTAAATATAAAGTGATAAAGCAAGGTTCTTT
>NZ_MJWS01000022.1:0-1660 GCF_001762365.1 Campylobacter sp. BCW_6873 | reverse complement strand
TTTAACAAATTTCTCTCTTTCTTTTAAATACTTATCTCCATCACTTACACTTTTAATAAATTTTTCATTAGCTAAATCAAATCTATAATAAATATAAGCAATTTTTCCTGCAAGTTGGGGATAATTTTTAAAAAATTCATAATTATTTGTTTCTTTTGCTTTTTCTTTAAAACTTTGGCAAGCTTTTAAAAACTCTACAGCCTCAAAAACACTAAAAATACAATTTGTTTGAATTATATCACTATTAAAATCATTCCTTAGTTTACTTTCTTCTACATCCTCATCATCTCCAACTCCCACTCTAAAGCTCATATCTATGATGATGTAATGATCTTCTAAATTAGGCATAGTTTTTTCACTACTATAAGCAAATAAAACTATGTAGTATTTATAATCTTGTATGTCTTCTTTAGGCTCGTTGCTTCTATTTATAGGCAAGCAAAAGGATAAAATATTGTCTTCATAGCTTTCATTATAAATCAAATCATCATTTTCAAATAATACCTTAAGATTTTTTTCATCAATATAGCCATTACAATCATGTAATAATAAATTTAATTTTTCTTTGCTTTCACATTCTACAAAAGCCCATTTTAGTTTTTCATCGCTTTCTTTTTCTAGTTGTAAGCTTATATAAGTCCCTGGTGCAAAAGAAGCATTTAAATCAATATGGGAATTTTCATGAAATATTAGTGTTTTATTCATAAACTTTTCCTACAAATATAATTTTATTATCTATTTTTTCAGGGTAAGCCACTTTGAGTGAGATTATATTTTCCCCCTCACTCCGCACAAACTTAGCTTGCTTACTTAAATCCTCTAATAACTGTGCTTGTGCTATACCTATGCTACCATTACTGCCAAACTCTCCCTTTTCATTGATGCTATAAAGATATAGATTATCTTTTATTATGCTTTGCTCTTTTTTATCTTTTTTGCTTGTTTTGTTTTCTTTTTCATTACTTTCTTTTATTTTTACTTCTTTAAAAGTTTTAGAGCATTCTTTATCAGTATATAATCTTACGCAGTATCTTCCCCAGGTTTTTCCTATTTCAAAGGGATAATCTTTTAAAAAGCTAGGGTTAGTATCTTTAGCTATTTCATTGATTTTTAAATAATACTCCCCTTCAGGTAAAGTGCCAAATCTATCTTTAATACTTTCATCATCATAGTAAAAATAAGCCTTTCCACTTTTGCTTTTATCTTTTTCATCTTGGTAAAAATAATTTGCAATTTGCTTTTTACTTCTTTTTTCATTATCTGCCTTAGCAGTACCACTTCTTGCCATATAAGAATTAATTAATTCATTTCCTTTATAATGATAGAGATTAAATCCATCATAAACTAAATGATCTTTAGCTTTAAATTTAAGTATAAGTCCAACTTTGTGATGGGTATAATTATTAAATATTCTTTTAGCATTTTGTAAAGGAGTAGGAAAATAAGCTTCACTTTCATCAAGCTTTACTTTAAAGCTATAACAATCGCTAAAATACTTTTCTTTATCAAATCTTATTTTACCTTTTTCATCACTGCGTCTTTTTAGATTAACTACTCTTAAAGCTTCATCATGTTTAAAACCTTTGATAATGATTTTAGCATTAGCAATGGGTTTATTGTGTTCATCTTTTAAATATAAAGTGATAAAGCAAGGTTCTTT
>NZ_MJWS01000021.1:0-4296 GCF_001762365.1 Campylobacter sp. BCW_6873 | reverse complement strand
TAATCCTTTTGGGCTTTTAAATAAATTTGTTCTTTATCTTTTATATTTGAGAGGGTAAGTTCAATGGCTTTTTTTGCATAATTTAAATCTTTAGTCATTTTAACACTAAATGCGTTATTCCTTGTGTTGTTTTAAAAGCAGGTGTGTTAAAATAGGCAAATAAAATTAATTGATATTTTTCATTCATATTATAAAGTTTATTCCTATCATCTTGTGAAAGCATAGAAGTATTAAAGGCTATATCATTTCCTTGAAGATTTTCTAAAATCTTAATTTTAGATTGATTGCATTCTAATTCCTCTTCTTTTTTTACACAATATGCCCATTTAATTGTCTCATCGAAGAAAAATTTCTCCTCATTATTTAAGTAAGCTCTAACAAAAATAGTTTCATTGTAAGGGATTTTATCAGTAGTATTTTGCTGTTCTTTGTCTTTATAAGCTTGCATACCTGTGATATATAAATCCTTTCTTGAATTTTTGATTTGTTTTTCATACCCATTTGCCTCAGTATCTAAATAAAGATTTTCTCCAAAATCTTGCATGCTTACCTTATTTGTAAAAGTATAACAACCTCCTTTCTTATCTGCAGAACTTAAAGAGACTATTGCCACATTTCCAATTTTGTGCATTTGACTTGTACTAAAGCCTTCTAAGGCTTTTGTAGCTATAATACATTTTGTAGCCCTTTTAAAAAAAGAAGAGTTTTCATCTAAAATTAAATCAATCTTGAAACTGCTCTTATAAATGCCTTCTTGATACTCTAACTTTAAACTTTCATAAATCCTTCTATTCTCACAATTATGAAGAAATACTTTAGTGATGGTTTCATGATTATTTCCATTTTCATCTAAAATCTTAAGATTATTAAGTGTTAATTCAAAATTTCCCCCTCTATGTGATAAAATCTCTTCGCTACTATACCTTTCTAGTTTTAAATAGATTTTTAGCATCTTTGAGGCTTTATCTTGTAAAATTTTAAATTGATTTTCTTTAGCAAAACTGTATAATTCTATAGCATTTTCTTCATTGCCAGTAAGAGCAACTTTTAAAATTCCATCGTTTTTATTAATAAAATATGATATATTGTTTTTTACTGCTTTAAAGTATATTTCATTTTCTTTTTTTAAAATAAGTTCTTCTTGGGTGCTACAAGAAAAAGCTTGTGGATTAATTGCTTGTTGTTCTTCTTGTGTTGGATCATATTTTAAATACATTAGCTCACATTGATCTTCTATCAATTTAGTGCAATCTATTTTTGCTTTTGCTCCTATAAGTAAAGTAATAAAAGTATTTTTAGGTTGTTCTATTTGTATAATAGATGGAGTGGGATTTGGATAGAGTATAAGAATATTATGGGGTGTATTTGCTTCTAGTTTTTCAAACTTTTGTCTTAAAGTTTTATTAAGCAAGGCAACATTATCCAATTTATTAGCACCTAAATTCTCACAATAATTAGCAATACAATAAATATTATCTAAGCTAAAATTTTTTTGAGTGAGGGTGTTTAGGTAGGATAGATAGGGGGAGAGAAAGTTATCTTTATTTGGAGTGATTCCCTGTATATTTCTAAACTTTTCAGGAAGATTATTTGCTTTTGCATCAGCATTATAAAATTCTTGATAAGTTTGGTTTTGATTTTTTTTAGCATAGAGCAATTCATCTTCATATTTTATAATCCAATCTAAATATGTTTGATTGGGATATGTTGCTTTAAATTTAGTAACAAAATTTTCGTTGCAATCTTTTCTGTGAGTATATTTAAAATTCAATATTTTAAATATACCTATTGCCATTTTAAAAGCTCTGTTTTCTTTGTATTCAAATCCAAAAAATAAAGATTCCCAAAACCGTCTCTTAGCTATGCCAAATTTACCATTGCCATCTAAAAGAAAATTAACCCCATATCGTAAAGTAAAGAATGCTAAGAAACGATTATCTTTATCTTTGTTGCATATATCAAAGAAATATTTCCTAGAACTACCGTTAACATTAAAAGCATAAGATAAAATTCCTGCATATTCATTAGTTTCTTCATCCATTTTTAAGGTTTGGTTATTAAATTTAGAAGCAGTTTGAAAAATATCATCAGATGTTATTTTTTTGATTTTTATAGCCTGTTCTTTGTTTAGTTTAAAACTACTTTGCTCGGTATATTTTCTTAACAAATCATCAAGTTGCTTGCGTATGGTGTCTATATCATCATTTGTTACTTCTTTTTGTGTAATGTTATAAAATTCATTAATCTTAGTTTTATTATCTTTATCTTCATTATCTAAAGCCTCTATATCTTTTTTAGTTTTTAAATCTTTTACACTCCCAAATAATCCTAATTCATTTAATGTAGCAATCAGCCAATTCCTTTCTTTCAAATTGGCACCATAGCCTATGGTTAAAATTCCTTTCGAATCATTGTAAGGCAATGCACTAAAACCCTCAACAACTTTAAGGAAGTTAGAGAGATCTTCTAAATACTCTGTATTTTTTGTCGTTTCAAACATCAATTATTTCCTTTTTAAAAAGTGCATTTTAATTCTCTTTTATTACCTTCTAGAAGATAAATACGTGTTTCTGGATAAGTAGAATTCTCATCAAAATTAAATCTACCATTCCAAAGAGTAATATAATTTTTGCCTTGAAATTCCATAACTCCATAAGTTAAATAGCTTAGTATAGGAATTTCAGAGTTAAATTCTGCTTGTTTTGGTATTCCTGAAATTTTATTGCTTGGCAGGGCATATTTTTCAAATGCCCTGCAAGGCGTCTCATTTACTATGCAAACTTCTTCTTCAGTTTTTGCTCCACTAAAATGCAAATCATCTCCATAGATTTTATCACTTGCTTTTGCATCTAGCTTACCATTTTTATATATCCAAAGTGCACTAAAATATTCCCCATCTGAAAGTATCACATTATCTAACACCCCATCATTATTAATATCAATTTTTCTTTTATAGACTCTAGGAGGACTGATAAAAAGACTTTTTTCTTTGATAGCTTTTGCCATTTCTTTTTTTATAATCTCTCTTTTTTCTGTGCAATAATTATCAAAATTGCCATATTTATCATTTGCTCCAAAAGCACAATAACCTATACTAAAGGGAGGATTGACAGATGGAGGAACTTCTTGCCATTTACTGTCACCAAATTTATTTTTTCTTGCATATTCACATAGTTCTTTATTGTTAGAATCTAGCACTTCTCCTAGAAGTTTAAGTAATTGTGTAATGCGCTCTTCATAAGAATCTTTTATAAAATCAACTTCATTTAAATTTTTAATAAATGCTCTTTGTGAATCTAAAAGATCTTTTAGCCTTTGCTCTTTATCAGGAAATTTAGAGATTTTTAACTCTTTTCTTAATTGTGTATAGACTTCACCCATATAGCGATCTAAATTTTTTAACCGCCCACCTTCATCATTACAAATCATCTTTTCAACTTTTGTAGTTGCTTTGCTACAATCAAAGCTAGGTTTAGCTTCTTTTGGAGATTGAGCATTAGCACTAATACTTAAAGTGATACAAATCCCTAAAACTATTAAAATCTTTTGCATAAGAACCCCTCCTTTAAATAGAAATTAATTTTATTTATTTGTAAGCTTTTAAATTCCTCATAGCTTAAATTTGTTGTCTTAATTGGCATTTAGTTTCCTAAAATCTATATTTTGAATAAAATTATCAAGTGGCTGAATAACTCTAGTTTGCATTTCATCTAAATCAAACTCACACCCTCCATTTGTGCATATAAATCCCTCATCTTCAAACGCACATACTTGAGTATAGCGACCATTTGAGCTTAATTCCTGTAATGCTTTGGAGGCTTCTATAATGGTTTCTTTATATCCTCGTGGAAACAATTTATTGTAAAATCTAAACTTTGCTAAACCTTTAATAGAAAAAATATTGAGTATCATATTGCCCTTGCAAGTATAAAAAGTATCTTTGTCTATGAGAAAACTTGTATCTATGATAGTATTGGCGCTAAGCAATAAAATTCCCATTTTATAAACCCTTGCTATACAAGGCTTGTAATGATGTGGTTTAAAACCAAAATGAACCGAGTCAAGATTTTCATACATTATTCCATTTTCGCGTCCTTTGTTAAATACTTCTTCCACTTCTTTTTCATCATCATTTTTTGCCAATAAAAAACAACGCATATTGTCTCTATAATCTATAAAATTTTTAGCAAATTTTTGCATTTGTTTTTTTGTCTCTTGCCCCTCTTTTGTATCTTTTGGGATACTCTTTAGTATTGAAAAATAGAGTTTAGAATATAATCTATCAAGTTTTTGTAA
>NZ_MJWS01000020.1:0-56955 GCF_001762365.1 Campylobacter sp. BCW_6873 | reverse complement strand
TTTGCTTTAGCTTCTTCAAGTAAATCTCAAAGCATTGCTATGTCTGAAAAGGGTAATTTATATGCAGATGCAAGTGATTATATAAAGAGTGATTTAAATAATGGAAGCTATGGTTCTAATAAAGAACATTCTTTATTCATCCTTCCTTATACTTCTTCACAGAATGTTGAACTTTCTTTAAATGAAGAAAGTAAAGGACACACTAAAGGAACCATTATAGGTTATTCTACTTTAAAAGACAGTGGAATATATGGTGTGTATGCAGGTTATGAAGATACAAGAATGGGTTCAACTTATTTTGATATTAATAATAGAACCTATTATGCAGGTTTAAAATACTTTAATACCTTATTTACTACAGAAAAAGGTCAAGAAGTTTATATCAAAGCTCAAGGTAAAGCTGCTTTGATTAAAAATGATTTAACTAAAAAAATAGGAAATAATGAAGCTAAAGCTGAACCTAATTCTTATGCTTATGGAGTCAATACAGCCTTAGGTATGAATTTTATTTCTAATAAAGATATATTCTCCCCTGAAATAGGTCTTGCTTATGAAGGAGGCTATACTGAAGCTTTTTCTATGAAAGACACTATAGGACAAGCAACAGTTAAGGATGGAGAAAGAACCTATGCAAACTATTTAAATCTTTTCTCTACTAAAACAAGCTTTACTTGGTTTAGAGATTGGTTGCCTAATTTAAAAACTTCAGTAGAACTTGGAGCTAAGTTTAATATCAATCCTAAAGTAGAAGCTGAGGCTAGATTTGGAAATATAAAAGTAAGTGATGAGTTTGATTTACCAAGAATACAAAAATTTGTAAGCACTTCTTTTATCGTTCCTGTTAATGAAGCTTTCTATTTTAGTTTAAACTATAATGGGATGTTTGATAAAGATGGCAATACTCATACAGGATTTACTCAGTTTAATTATCTTTGGTAATATCACAAAAGATAATACTTAGTTTGATTAGTTTACTCTCCTACTTGTTAAAAATTTCATCCTGATAATTTTAAAATTATTAGGATGGATGTTTTTAAGGTTGTTAAACTCTTTTTAGATTGCAATCATTCTTTTAAAGTATTTTAAAAACTCAGCTAAGATTAACAATACAATCATTTTAAATTATTTTAATACAATTAAAAAGAAGTGAAGAGGATTGAAGATTAATACATTTGGTTGCGAAGGGGAGATTTGAACTCCCGACCTTCGGGTTATGAGCCCGACGAGCTAACCACTGCTCTACTTCGCGGCATATAAGATACTTTGAAATATAAAATAAGAAGTGGATGGGGTAAAGGGATTCGAACCCCTGAATGACAGGACCAAAACCTGTTGCCTTACCGCTTGGCGATACCCCAATAAATATTTTTTAAAAGTGTAATTATAGTGAATTTTAATTTATTTGTCAAGCAATTTAAGTTATAATTTTAAAAATTTTAAGGAAATAAAGATGAAATTTGTTAACGTAGAACAAGCGATTAGGGATTTACAAGCAGGGAAAATGCTTGTAATGGTAGATGCAGAAGATAGAGAAAATGAAGGCGATTTAATCTTTCCTGCGCAATTTAGCACTCAAGAAAAAGTAAATTTCATGATAAAAGAAGCTCGTGGTGTGGTTTGCGTAGCTTTAGATGAAACTTTGGCAAAAAAATTTGAACTTCCTTTAATGGTGCCTAAAAATACTTCAAACCACGAAACCGCTTTTACCATAACCGTAGATGCAAAAGATGCTACAACGGGAGTTAGTGCTTATGAAAGAAATATGACTATACAAATTTTTGCTGATGATAATGCTAAAGCGAGTGATTTTGTAAGACCAGGACATATCAATCCTTTAATCGCAAAAAAAGGCGGAGTTTTAGAACGCACAGGTCATACAGAAGGTACGGTTGATCTTTGTAAATTAGCAGGATTAAAAGGTGCTTGTGTGATTTGTGAAATCGTAAAAGATGATGGAGATATGGCAAGAAGAGAAGATCTAGAATTTTTTTGCCAAAAGCATGATTTAAACATGATAGCCGTAAGTGATCTTATAGAATATCGCCTAAAACATGAAAGCCTTATTAAGCTTGAAGAAAAAAGTCAAAGTGTTTTAGCAGGCTTTAAAGCAGAAAAATTTATCTTTAGCGATCATAATCAAACCCAACACATAGCTTTTTGCTTTAAAGATATCAAAAAATGTGAAAATGTTAAATTTCATATCAGTGGTAGTGATTTTGAGCTTTTAACTTCAGATAAATTTTCAAAACTTTTAGAGCAAATCAAATTTCTTAGTGAAAATGGTGGCGTTATAGTTTTCATGCAAGGAGAAAAATCCAGTACCACTCAATACAAAAACTATGGTATAGGAGCGCAGATTTTAAGATATTTTGGTATAGAAGAAATTAAACTTTTATCTCAAAGTTGTGATAAAGACTATATAGGCTTAGAAGGTTTTGGTTTAAATCTTAAAGCTTGTAATTTTAACTAAAAAGGAAAAAAATGACTTTAAAAGAACAAATTTTAAACGATATCAAAGAGGCAATGAAACAAAAAGATGATTTTAAAAGAGATAGTTTAAGAACTTTAAATGCAGCTTTTAAGCAAATAGAAGTGGATGAAAGAATAGAATTAGATAATGAAAGAATTTATAAAATTATTGCAAGTGAAATCAAAAAACGTAAAGACGCAATCGAACTTTATCTTAAGGCAAATCGTGAAGATTTAGCACAAAAAGAACAAAATGAAATAAGTCTTTTTGAAATTTATCTGCCTAAACAACTAAGTGATGAGGAGTTAACTTTAGCCTTAAAACAACTTATAGAAGAATTGGGCGTAAGTTCACTAAAAGAACAAGGTTTGGTGATGAAAGAAGCTAAAATAAAATTAGGTGCGAGTGTTGATGGTAAAAGACTTAATTTAGCACTTAAAGAGCTTTTACAATAATTTTTTGGAGTGTTATTATGAAAGAGTTAAGCGGTTCAGCAATGATTTGCGAGGCTTTAAAAGAAGAAAATGTTAAAATTGTTTTTGGCTATCCTGGAGGCGCTGCGCTTAATATTTATGATGAAATTTACAATCAAAAGTATTTTAAACATATTTTAGTGCGTCATGAACAAGCGGCTTTGCATGCTGCTGATGCTTACGCAAGAATGAGCGGAGAAGTGGGCGTAGCTATAGTTACAAGCGGACCAGGTTTTACAAATACTATTACAGGCCTAGCTACGGCTTATAGT
This sequence comes from Campylobacter sp. BCW_6873, assembly GCF_001762365.1. Taxonomy (NCBI): domain Bacteria; kingdom Pseudomonadati; phylum Campylobacterota; class Epsilonproteobacteria; order Campylobacterales; family Campylobacteraceae; genus Campylobacter; species Campylobacter sp. BCW_6873. The sequence goes on along the minus strand of NZ_MJWS01000020.1, from coordinate 53,740 downwards.
GATTCTATCCCTTTAATATTGATTTCAGGGCAGGTGGCAAATTCTCTTATTGGTACAGATGCTTTTCAAGAAATTGATGCAGTAGGTATTTCAAGACCTTGTGTAAAGCATAATTATTTAGTTACTTGCATAGAAGAGTTTCCACGCATTTTAAAAGAGGCTTTTTATATAGCAAGAAGTGGTAGACCTGGGCCTGTGCATATAGATGTGCCAAAAGATATAAGTGCAACTTTGGGACTTTGGGAATATCCTAAAGAAATTTCTATGAAAACTTATAAGCCTGTTTATAAGGGTAACTCAAAGCAAATTAAAAAATTTGCAGAGCTTTTAAAAGAAGCAAAAAGACCTTTATTTTACTTGGGTGGAGGTTGTATCAGTTCTAATGCAAGTGAGCAAATCAGAGAGCTTGTAAAATTTACAAAAATTCCAGCAGTTGAAACCTTGATGGCGCTTGGAACTTTAAGAAGTGATGATGTTTTTAATCTCAAAATGGCAGGCATGCATGGAAGCTATGTCGCTAATATGGCTTTAAGTGAGTGTGATTTGCTTGTGAGTGTAGGAGCGAGATTTGATGATAGGATTACAGGAAAAACAAGTGAATTTGCCAAACATGCGACTATAGTTCATGTTGATATTGATCCTAGTTCTATTTCAAAGATTATCAATGCGCATTATCCTATAGTAGGAGATATTAAAGAAGTTCTTAAAGAGCTTTTAGAAGAGCTTAAAAAGGAAAATTTCAACACAACTTTTAAAGAATGGCACGAAACTTTAAAGCGTTATAATGAACTTTATCCACTTTCTTATGAAGATAGCAATGAAGTTTTAAAACCGCAATGGGTGATTGAAGAATGTGCGAAGATGGCTCCTGATGCAAGGATTATTACCGATGTGGGTCAGCATCAAATGTGGGTAGCACAGTTTTATCCTTTTAATTATCCAAGACAGCTTGCAACAAGTGGAGGGCAAGGAACTATGGGATATTCTTTGCCTGCTGCTTTGGGTGCAAAGCTTGCTGTGGATGAAGAAGTGGTGATTAATTTCGTAGGTGATGGATCGGTTTTAATGAATATCCAAGAGCTTATGACTGCTCGTGAGTATGGTATAAAAACTATAAATATTATTTTAAATAATGCCTTTTTAGGTATGGTAAGACAATGGCAAAGTATGTTTTATAAAGAGCATTTTTCACAAACAGATTTAAGCACTCAGCCTGATTTTATCAAAATTGCTCAAGGCTTTGGTTGCGAAGGTTATGAAATTTCAAGCAAAGAAGAATTCATTCAAGCTTTTAACCAAGCTTTAAAAAGTGATAAAACCTCTCTTTTAAATGTAAAAATTGATCGCTTTGAAGATGTTTTACCTATGGTGCCTGCAGGAAGTGCGATTTATAATATGATTTTACCAAAGGCAAAGGATAGACAATGAGAAGGGTTTTATCGGTAATTGTTTTAAATGAGCATGGGGTTTTATCTCGTATAGTAGGACTTTTTTCAGGAAGAGGTTATAATATTGACTCGCTCACAGTAGCACCTTTGGAAAATAAAGAATTTTCGCGTATTAATATAGTCACTTCAGGAAATGAAAGAACTTTTGAGCAGATAGTCAAACAACTTCATAAGCTTATTCCTACTTATAAAGTGATAGAAAGAGAAGAATTTATTGACAAAGAAATGGCTTTGGTGAAAATTCCTTTAAATGAAAATTTAGGTGGACTTGATGCCGTTTTGAAAGCTTATAATGGTACTATTGCAAATAGTAATGAGAATTTTTTGTTTTTAATGGTTGCTGATGATGCAAATCGCATTGATAATTTTTTAAAAACAATTAAAAAATACAATCCTAGTGATATAGTTCGCAGTGGATCTGTTTTGATGGAGATTAAATGAAATTAAGTGAAATAGCAGAATTTTTAAGCTTGGAGTATAAAGGTGAGGATATAGAAATCAGTGCTTTAAATTCTTTATTGAAAGCAAATTTTACAGAGCTTACTTATTGTGATGGTGAGAAAAATACCAAAGATATACCTCATACAGGAGCTGCTGCTATTTTAGTATCTAAAGAATATGAAAATTTAGTGCCTAAAGATACTAAAGCTTTGATTACTCAAAATCCACATTTGAATTTTGCTTTTTTAAGCAAGCTTTTTGCTAAGCCTTTGATAAGCACAGCTAAAGAAAAAGTGCAAAATATCGCAAAAAGCGCAAGAATTATGCCTAATGTCTATATAGGTGATAATGTCTATATAGGTGATAATGTAATCATTATGGCAGGAGCTTATATAGGCGATAATGTCAGCATTGGCGATGAGAGTATTATCCATCCTAATGTAGTGATTTATAATGACACTAAAATAGGTAAAAAATGTCATTTGCTTGCTAATTGTGTAATAGGAAGCGATGGTTTTGGTTATGCGCACAATAAAAACGGCGAACATTATAAAATTTATCATAATGGCAATGTGATTTTAGAAGATTTTGTAGAAGTGGGGGCTTGTACAACTATAGATAGAGCAGTTTTTGATAGTACTATTATCAAAGCAGGCACTAAGGTAGACAATCTAGTTCAAATCGGACATAATTGCAATATAGGTCAAAATTGTATCATTGTAGCACAAACTGGAATTTCAGGTTCAAGTGAGTTAGGACGCAATGTTATTATGGGTGGTCAAAGTGCAACGAGTGGACATTTAAAAATAGGCGATTTTAGTACTATAGCTGCAAGAGGTGGTGTGAGTAAAAATTTAGAAGGTGGGCGCGTTTATGGTGGTTTTCCTATCATGCTTCAAAAAGATTGGCTAAAACTTCAAGCTAAAATAGCAATAAATTTTAAAGAAAAATCACAAGATTAACATCGCATCGCCATAAGAGTAAAAGCGATATTTTTCTTTTATGGCAAGTTCATAAAGTTTTAAACACTGTTCTCTACCGATAAAAGCTGAAACTAGCATGATAAGAGTAGATTTTGGTAAATGAAAATTGGTCAAAAGATGATTTTGTCTTATAGGTGGATTTTGCGGGTGTAAAAAAAGATCGCAAAAACCATTTTTTGTTTTAGTTCTTGCGTAATATTCTATAGTTCTTGTTACCGTTGTTCCTACGCCTAAAATAGCTTGTTTTGAATCTATAATTTCACATGCTTGCTGCGGAATATTAAAAAATTCGCTATGCATTTTATGCTCTTGTATATTTTCACATTCCACGCTTTTAAAGGTTCCAGCTCCTACATGTAAGGTTAAATGATAAATTTCGTGTTTTTTTCTTAAATTTTCAAGCATAGTCTCACTAAAATGTAAACTTGCAGTTGGAGCAGCTACCGCGCCTAAATTTTTTGCAAAGATACTTTGATAATCTTTCAAATCACTTTTTTCATCCTCCCTTTTAATATAAGGAGGCAAGGGTATATGTCCTATCTTGTCAAGCAGGTTGTAAAGATTTGATGTGTCTAAGGTTTTATCATTTTGAAAAAATTGAACTTTTCGAAGACCATCATCTAAAAGTTTTACAACGCGCGCTTTTAAATCCTCTTTAAAATATAAGATTTCATCTTTTTTAACACGCCCTTTAATTTGAGCTAGAAAAAGTGGATTGTGAGAATTTAAAAAAGGTTGATGTAAGAAAAGCTCTATTTTTCCTCCGCTTGCTTTATTGCCATAAATTCTTGCTTTAATAACTTTAGTATCATTGAAAAAAATCGCGCAGTTGGGTAAAAAGTCTTGTAAATTTTTAAAAGTAGTGTGAAAAATTTCTTTGTTTTTGCGATCAAAAACCAAAAGCCTAGCATCTTCTTTTGGATTTGCAGGATAGTTGGCTATGAGTTCATTAGCTAGAGTGTAATCATAGCTTGAAAGAAGTAAGTCTTTATTCATCACTTTCTTTATCTTTTGGGGCAGGATTTACCTTTTGAACAATTAAAATAGAAAGTCCATAAAGTCCGCAAAGTGGTCCTGCCATTAAAAATTGAGATAAAACATCAGGTGGAGTCATAAAGGCTGAAAAAACAAAAATAACTAAAACAGCTATGCGAAAATGGCGTTTTAAAAAACTATCATCTATAAGCCCGATTTTAGCAAAGAAAAAGGCAATTACAGGCATTTCAAAAGCTAAGCCAAAAGCCACAACAACTTTTGTAAAAAAATCTACATAAGTTCCTATGGTAATCACAGGATTAAAATCTTCATTTAAACCAAAATTAATCAAAAATTTAAAAGCCAAAGGCACTACAACAAAATAACAAAAACAAGCCCCTAAGGCGAACATAATGCTTGCAAAGCTAACAAAAGGCACCACAAGGCGTTTTTCATTATCGTAAAGTCCCGGAGCTACAAATTTCCAAAATTGCCAAAAAATTACAGGTAAAGAAAAGATAAAGGCCGCAAAAAAACTAACTTTCATTGCAGTAAATAAGGCTTCTTGTACTTCAATTACATTCACATGTTTGGCTACTTCGGGCAAAACAGCTATAAGTGGAGCTTTTAGAATATCTAAGATATAGCTTCGTAGAGCAAAACATACAATAAACATAACTACAATGCAAGCAACGCTTATAAAAAGGCGTTTTCTAAGTTCTATTAAATGAGGTCTTAATTCTTCAAACATTTATTTTTCCGTTTTATCTTGTGTTTCTAATTTGCTAAGATTTGGTTTTTCTTCTGTATTTAAATTTTGTCCGCTAAGGTTATTTTTTGTGTTATCATCTCTGCTATCAAAGGTTAAATCTACCTTTGTTTTATCTAAAATATCTCTTTTAAGGTCATCAAATTCTTCAAAACTGAGTTTTTTGCGTATGTTTTCATTAGTGCTTGAAAATTCATCTTTGTATTTCTTAGCTTCTTCTTTTAAGTCATTGATGCGTATTTCTTTTTCTATGCTTGATTTTGCATCATCTATGTTGCGTTTTACAGCTTTTAGAATTTTTGCTATTTGTACTATAGCTTCTGGAAGTTTATCAGGCCCTAAGACTAAAATCGCTACAACTAAAATAACTATAATTTCACCAAAACTCATTAATCGTTACTCTTTGATTTGATATTTTAAATAAATATTTTACTTAAAAAACTTAAATTTAAGATGAGAGATATAAAGCAAGCTCATCGCTAATGAGAAAATTAGGATTAAAATATCTTTTATTTTTGTAAAAAAGTTTTTTTTCTTTTAATAATATATTTATTTTGTCTTTTTGCCATTGATTGAGTTTTGTTTCATCAATCCCTACTATACTTCTAAGTCCTAAAAATAGGTGTTCTAAATTCAAGTCTTTAAAACTTAGCTGCTCTATAGATCTAAAAGTGGGATTTTCTATGTAATTTTTTAAATTTTTTGCTGTATAAAAACGCTTGTTTTCATAAAATCCTACCGCACTTAATCCACAAGCTAGGTAGTTTTTTCCTTGCCAATAAGCAAGATTATGTTTGCAAATTTGGGCTTTGGTTTTTGAAAAATTACTGATTTCATATTGAAAAAAGTCAAGCTCTAGGAGTTGTTTGATGAAAAATTTCATTAAATTAGGAGCATTTTTTTTAAAGTGTTCTTTTTTGGCAAAGGCTGTGTTTGATTCTATGGTTAAATTATAAGCACTAAGGTGTGTGATTAAAGCCTTGATTTGTTTTAAGTATAAGAGTTCAAATTCAAGCATTTTTTTATTGTCTAATTTTGTATCATAAATAAGATCTAAATTGATATTTTTAAAACCTACTTTATTTGCGTTTTCTAATGCTTTGATAATCATTTCTTGATTATGAATTCTTCCAAGAAAGTGAAGTTTTTTAGGATGAAAACTTTGAGCTCCAAAAGAAATGCGATTAACTCCTAGATTTTTCATATTTTTAAGCCAATTTAATGTTGCTGAGTTGGGATTAGCTTCGCATGAAATTTCTACATTTTTATCTAGTAAAGGATATAAAATTTTAAAAATATCTTCATAATTATACGCATCAACACAACTTGGTGTTCCTCCGCCTATGAATAAGGTTTTAATTTGATTTGATTGAATGTTAAATTGTTTTAATTGAAAAACAATATCTTCTTTTAAAGCCTTAAAATAGGCTTTTTCATAATCATTTTTTTTCAAACTTGTAAAAGCACAATAATTACATTTGCTTTCACAAAATGGAATATGGATATAAAAATGCATAAAAACCCTAAAATATTTTATTAAATTTTTTTAATGTATTTTAATAAAAATTTGATTTGATTTAGGTTAAAATTATTTCCTTTAAATTAAGGAAAAATATTGTGGAAAACGAGAAAAATTATAGACCAAATGTTGCAGCTGTTATTTTGTCAAGTTCTTATCCTTTTGAGTGTAAGATTTTTATAGCTAGAAGAAGTGATATGGATAATATTTGGCAATTTCCACAAGGAGGTATTGATAAAGGTGAAAGTGTCAAAAACGCTTTATTTAGAGAACTAAAAGAAGAAATAGGCACCGATGAGGTTGAAATCATTGCTGAGTATCCAGAATGGTTGAGTTATGATTTTCCAAGTAAAATTGTTAAAAAAATGTATCCTTATGATGGACAGATTCAAAAATATTTTTTAGTGCGTTTAAAGCACAGTGCTACAATCAATATCAATACCAAGCATCCTGAATTTGATGATTATCAATTTGTGAGTGTTAAACAAATTTTTGAAATGATTAATCATTTCAAAAAAAATATTTATGTTAAAGTGATCAAATATTTTGAAGAGAAAGGTTATATCTAAAATGCTTATAGTTCAAAAATATGGTGGAACAAGCGTTGGAACACTTGAGCGTATCGAAGCAGTAGCCAATAGGGTTATTCAGAGTGCGCAACAGGGTAATCAACTTGTTGTTGTAGTATCTGCAATGAGTGGGGTGACAAATACTCTTATCGAGCAAGCTGAATATTTTAGTAAAACTCCTAATGGCAAAGATATGGATATGCTTTTAAGTAGCGGAGAGCGTGTAACAAGCGCTTTACTTTCTATTGCTTTAAATGAAAAGGGTTATCCTGCTATATCATTTTCTGGGAGAAAAGCAGGAATTATTACAGATAGTGTTTTTACAAAGGCAAGAATTCATCATATTGATACAAAAGCGATAAAATCAGAACTTCAAAATGGTAAAATAGTCGTTATAGCGGGTTTTCAAGGTGTAGATGAGGAAGGTAATGTAACTACTTTAGGGCGTGGCGGAAGCGATTTAAGTGCTGTGGCAGTAGCAGGTGCCTTAAATGCGGATTTGTGTGAAATTTATACCGATGTTGATGGGGTCTATACAACAGATCCAAGAATTGAACCAAAGGCAAAGAAATTGGATAAAATTTCTTATGAAGAAATGCTTGAACTTGCAAGTTTGGGTGCAAAAGTTTTGCAAAATCGTTCTGTAGAGCTTGCAAAAAAATTAAATGTTAACTTAGTAACCAGAAGTAGTTTTAACAATAACGAAGGAACAATGATAACAAAGGAAGATGGAATGGAACAAGCTTTAGTAAGTGGTATTGCTTTAGATAAAAATCAAGCAAGAGTGACTTTAAGAAATGTAGAAGATAAACCTGGAATCGCAGCTGAAATTTTTTCTGTTTTAGCAAATGAAAATATTAATGTAGATATGATTATACAAAATGTTGGAGTTGATGGTGCTACAAATTTAGGTTTTACAGTTCCTCAAAATGAACTTGAATTAGTCAAAAATGCTATGCAAAAAATTTTAAGTCCAAAAACAACCATAGAAAGCGATAGCGCTGTGGTAAAAGTTTCCATAGTGGGTGTAGGTATGAAGTCGCATTCAGGGGTGGCAAGCAAGGCTTTTAAAGCTTTAGCTGATGAGGGTATTAATATCGGTATGATTTCTACTAGTGAAATAAAAATTTCGATGATAGTTCATGAAAAATACGGAGAACTTGCAGTTAGAGCACTACATGAGTGCTATGGGCTTGATAAATAAATGAGTGATTTTTTAAGCTTTACTCTTGAAAATATTCGCAATGGCGGAGCTTTTATGGCATGGTTGGAGTCGCGTCGTTTAGAATGGGCTCCTTTGATGGCTGCAAGACTTAAATATCTTTTAGAGGGACGCACTTTTGTCTTAATGTGTGATGAACAAAGATCTTGGTATGAAGAGTATTTTTTAAAAAATATAAATTCAAAAGCCGCTCGTCCCATGCTTCCTTTTGTGTCGTTAAATTCTTTATGTAAAAAGAAAGTGCAAAGTTCAGAGGATATAGCTTTGCTTAACGACTTGCTTGACATTTCTTTTCCTAATGGTTATGTGTATTTTTATATAGGAAGTGCTTCTGATAATAAATCTTTAATCGCTAAATCAAGAGATGATAGTTTATTGTGGCTTTTTGATGAGCAGTTGCAAGATAGTTTTTATTTAAATTCTAAAGATAAAGACTTGGATATCAAGCTTATTAGTTTATATCAACTTTTTGATGTAAGTTTGGATGCAATATTATTTTCCAAGGTGCAATTAGGATAAATATTTTGTTTATTAGTAAGATTATTATCAGTGAAGATTTTTTAGGTATTAAAGAAGAAATGATTAATAATTTTGGTATTAAAAAATTAAGATTTTTTATGCCACAAAATGAATTTTTACTCGATGATGCAAGAGCAGTTGAAAAAGAAAGCTATATCGCAGAAACTGAAGAAAAAATTATTGTTTTAATGGCGGATTCTTATAGGGTAGAAGCACAAAATTTTTTACTTAAACTTCTTGAAGAACCTCCAAAAAATATTAAATTTCTTATCGTGGTACCTTCTAAAAATTTACTTTTGCCCACTATAAAATCACGTCTTATTTGTGAAAAAAGAAAAGTTGAAAAGGAGGTTAAAAAACTTGATTTGGATCTTAAAAGAATGGATTTAAGAATGCTTTTTGATTTTTTGCAAAAAAATGAAAATTTGGATAAAAATGAACTTATGGAACAAATTGCATTACTTGCTAAAGAATGTGTAAAATATAAAGATTTTAATGCTGAAGAATTAGAGTTCTTTTATGAAAGCTATGAGCTTGCAAAATTAAATTCTAAAAGTGGGGTGCTTTTAGCTACTCTTTTGCTAAATTACTATACAAAGAAATAAAATGAAATTTTTTAAAATCAATCCAAATACCGATTTTAATTTACTTTGTTCTTTCATAAACCCTCATAAAATGGGGCAAAAGATTATGAGTAAAAAAACAAAAATTCATTTTATTTTTATCAAAGATATTTCTACTCCTGCAGCAAATATTTTAAAACAAGATGCCTTAAGAGTAGGAGCTGAGCTCATCACCCATAAAGAAATAATTACCGCAAAAATCACTCATTCAAATGCACTTTTAATGGCAAGTAAAGAACAAATTCAAAAACTTATTGCTAAAGAAAAACTTCAAGATTTTGGACTTAAAAATTTGGCTCTTTTTTTGCAAAAAGATTTTTTAAAAACAAAAAAAGCTGAGCTTATGGCAGTGATTAATGTTAATGAAGACAGTTTTAATGCAAAAAGTCGTGTGAGTGAAGAAGACTTTGAAAAAAGGCTTAATGACTTTCTTGCTTTAAGGCCTGAGTATATCGATATAGGTGCGGTTAGTTCAAGACCTGGGAGTGAGTATTGTGGCAAGGAAGAGGAATTTAAAAGACTAAAAAAAGTACTTGACTTAATTTATGAGAAAAATTATCATGAAAAAGCGATTTTTAGTTTAGATAGTTTTGATGAATATTGTCTAGAATATGCTTTAAATAAGGGTTTTAAACTTATAAATGATATTACAAGTTTAAGAAATCTTAATCTGGCTAAACTTGCAAGTAAATATGAGGCAAAATATTGCTTAATGCACATGCAAAACAATCCAAATAACATGCAAGATAATCCTTTTTATGAAGATTTGCTCGATGAGATGACTTTGTTTTTTAAAGAAAAACTTGAACTTTTAGAAAGTTTTGGAGTAAAAGAAAGTATTTTAGATGTAGGTATTGGTTTTGGAAAGAGTGCGGAACATAATATGATTTTAATCAAACACTTAGAGCATTTTTTGCAATTTAATAAACCTTTACTTATAGGTGCGAGTCGCAAAAGTGTGATTAATGCGTATTTTCAAAGCGAGATTAAAGATCGTTTAGCAGGAACTTTGTATTTGCATTTAAAGGCTTTTGAAAATGGTGCTAGTATTATAAGAGTGCATGATTTATACGAGCACAAACAACTTTTTGCTTTAGTGCAGGCAATGGACAATATAGGAGTTTAGATGAAAAAAGAAGAGTATTTAGAAAAAGTTGCTTTAGCAAATTTGTGGATGAGGGCATATTATGAAAAAGATGAACCCTTGGCTAGTGATGAAGAATACGATGCTTTAATCAGAGAATTAAGAGTTTTTGAAGAACAAAACAAAGATGAAATTTCAAAAGACTCTCCAACGCAAAAAATAGCTCCTGCCATACAAAGCGAGTTTAAAAAAATAGCTCACTTAAAGCGTATGTGGTCGATGGAAGATGTGTTTGATGAGAGTGAGCTTAGGGCTTGGGCAAAACGTGCAAAATGTGAAAAAAACTTTTTTATAGAGCCTAAATTTGATGGAGCGAGTCTAAATTTGCTTTATGAAAATGGTAAATTAGTAAGCGGTGCCACTAGAGGTGATGGCGAAGTGGGCGAGGATATAACACTTAATGTTTTTGAGATAGAAAATATACCTAAAAATATAGCCTATAAAGAAAGGATAGAAATTCGTGGAGAAGTGGTGATTTTAAAAGATGATTTTGAGAAAATCAACGAAAAAAGAGCTCTTTTAAATCAAAGTTTATTTGCTAATCCACGCAATGCTGCAAGCGGGAGTTTGAGGCAGCTTGATACAAGCATCACTAAAGAAAGAAATTTGAAATTTTATCCTTGGGGAATAGGGGAAAATACCTTAAATTTTACTAAACACAGTGAGGTGATGCAATTTATCAGAGAGCTTGGTTTTTTAAAAGATGATTTTGTAAGACTTTGCGCTAATTTAGATGAGGTTTTAAAAGCTTATGATGAGCTTTTAGCTTTAAGAGAAAAAAAGCCTATGATGATGGATGGAATGGTGGTAAGAGTTGATGATCTTGCGCTTTGTGAAGAATTAGGCTATACGGTAAAATTTCCAAAATTTATGGCAGCTTTTAAATTTCCTGCACTTGAAAAAACCACGCGTTTAACAGGGGTAAATTTACAAGTAGGAAGAAGTGGGGTGATCACTCCTGTGGCGGTTTTAGAGCCTGTAAATTTAGATGGGGTTGTAGTAAAATCAGCCACCCTTCATAATTTTGATGAGATTGCAAGACTTGATGTTAAAATCAATGATTTTGTAAGCGTGATAAGAAGTGGCGATGTTATCCCTAAAATTACTAAGGTTTTTAAAGAGCGTAGAGAAGGTTTAGAGATGGAAATTTTACGCCCTAAACTTTGTCCTACTTGCCAAAGTGAGCTTTTGGATGAAGGAACTTTAATAAAATGTCAAAATATAGATTGTGAAGATAGACTTGTAAATTCTATCATTCATTTTGTTTCTAAAAAATGTCTTAATATCGATGGACTTGGAGAAAATATAGTAGAACTTTTATACAAGCACAAAAAAATCACTACACTTGAGAGTATTTTTCATTTAAAATTTAGTGATTTTGAAGGTTTGGAAGGCTTTAAGGAAAAGAAAATCAACAATCTTTTAAACGCCATAGAACATGCAAGAGAATGTGAGCTTTTTCGTTTTATCACAGCTTTAGGGATAGAGCATATTGGCGAGGTTGCGGCTAAAAAATTAAGCTTAAGTTTTGGTAAAGAGTGGCACAAGCAAAGCTTTGAAGCTTATGCTAATTTAGAAGGTTTTGGAGAGCAAATGGCTTTAAGTCTTTGCGAATTTACGCGCGTTAATCATACAAGAATTGATGAGTTTTACAAGCTTTTAAATTTGAAAATAGAAAAACTTGAAATCAAAAGCGATGGTGTGATTTTTGGTAAAACTTTTGTGATTACAGGTACTCTTTCGCGTCCAAGAGATGAGTTTAAGGCTTTGATAGAAAAGCTTGGGGGTAAGGTAAGCGGCTCGGTTTCTAAAAAGACTGACTATGTGCTTTTTGGAGAAGAGGCAGGTTCTAAGCTTAGTAAGGCTAAAGAGCTTGAAGTAAAATGTATAGATGAAAGTGCTTTTAATGAGCTTGTTAAAGAATAGTTCTTATATTTTAACGCTTTTAAGCCTTTTTGGCTTTTTGCTAACTTGGCAAAGGAGTGCTTTTTCTTTATTTTTTTTAATTCCTATTTTTTTAACACTTTTTTGGGAATTCTTTTTATTTTTAAAGCTTAGAAAAAATATTATAAAAGAAGCTACTTTGATTAAGGGAAGTTTGTTTTATCGTGTTAGTATGGGGGATTTTTATCTTTATATTTTTAGTTTTTTCTTGGCGATTTTTGGACTTATTTCTTTATTTTTAAATTTTTTAAATCTTGAAAAAATTGATTTTGTTTTTATATTTATAATTTTGCCTTTATTGATGATATTTTTAAAAAAAGAATTACATTTGCAATTTGTAGATAATGCTTATAATGACTTTAGAATAGTTGTTATCGCTAGTTTTTTTACTGCTTTATTTTATGCATTTTATGGGCTTTTTTTTACTTACAATGAGCTTTTAAATTTAGAACTTTTTTCTAGGAAAATCATTGCTTATAAGAGTGCTTCTTTTGTTTATTTTGATTTTTTATCTGAATTTTTGTATTTTGTTTCAAATTTAAAACTTTTTATTTTTTCTCATTTTGGATATTTGAGCTTTAGAGCTTTAAATTTTATTTTTGATTTTTTTAATTTTTTTATGTTTTGCTCTCTTTTGGCTTTTGTTTTTAATTTTGTTTTGAAAATAAACATAAAAATAATTGTTTTATTTTTATGTTTTATCATGGTTTTAGGAAGTTATTTTTTAAAAGAGCAAAGAAATAATGCCTTAAAATCTGAACAAGAACAAATACTTTTATGGATGAATAATTTTAATTTTTTAAAAGATAATAACTTAAGTTTAATTCAAAAAGAAAAAGATCTTTTTGAAAAAGATCTTAAAGATCTTAGAGAAATTTTTAAAAAAAATGCTTTTGAAATAGGAATTTGGTGGTTTTCTAAAGAAAAAGAAGACTTGGAAAAAAGAATAAATGAGAGTTTAAAATGAGATTTGATTTTTTTGTTTCAAAGCGTTTAAATATCAGTAGAAATAAAGCTTTAGAGCTTATAGAAAATGAAGAGATTTTACTTAATAGTAAAAGTTTTAAAGCTTCTTTTGATGTGAAAAATTTTTTAGAAAATTTAAAAAAAACGCAAGATTTAAATCTTGAAGATATACTTTTAGCCAATGAGTTAAAATTGGATCTTTTAAGTGAAATTTATGTTTCAAGAGCAGCTTTGAAATTAAAAAATTTTTTAGAAGAAAATGATATTGAAATAAAACATAAAAATTGTCTTGATATAGGATCTAGCACGGGCGGTTTTGTGCAAATTTTACTTGAAAATCAGGCTTTAAAAATCACTGCTCTTGATGTGGGTAGTAATCAACTCCATCCAAGTTTAAGAGCAAATGAAAAAATTATCTTGCATGAAAATACAGATCTTAGAGCCTTTAAAAGTGAAGAAAAATTTGAACTTGTTACTTGTGATGTGAGTTTTATTTCTCTTATTAATTTACTTTATTATATCGATAATTTAGCTTTAAAGGAAATTATTTTACTTTTTAAACCTCAGTTTGAAGTGGGAAAAAATATCAAAAGAGATAAAAAAGGTGTTTTAAAAGATGACAAGGCAATCTTAAAGGCAAGAATGGATTTTGAAAAAGCATGTGCTAAGTTAGGTTGGCTTTTAAAAAATACGCAAAAATCAAGCATTAAAGGAAAGGAAGGTAATGTTGAATATTTTTACTACTATATCAAAAATTAATATTACTTCTTTAGCTATAGGTTGTTTTGATGGTATACATTTAGGGCATCTAAAACTTGTAAAATGTTTAGATGAGAATGGGGCTTTGTTGGTTATTAATAAATTTAAGGGTCAATTTCTTTGTTCAAATCGTCAAAAAGAAGAAATTTCAGGAAAAAAAGTTATAGAAGTGGATTTTGAAAGTATAAAATCTTTAGATGGTAAAGATTTTTTAAGCTTTTTGAAAAAAGAATTTATCAATTTGAAATTTATAGTAGTGGGATATGATTTTTCTTTCGGGAAAAATAGGGCTTATAGTGCTGAAGATATTGAGTCTTTAAGTGGGATAAAAACTATAATAGTTGATGAATTTAGTATAGGCGGAGTAGGTGTTCATGCAAGTTTAATTAAGGATTTTTTATCAAAAGCAAATTTACAAAAAGCAAAAGAATTTTTAGGAAGAGATTATAGTATTAAAGGAAAGTTGATTAAAGGACAAGGTTTGGGCTCTAAAGAACTTTTTGCGACTATAAATTTAGATTGTAAAGGCTATTTTTTGCCTCAAAATGGTGTTTATGCTACTTTGTTAAAAAGCCAAAAAAATATTTATAAAAGTGTGAGTTTTTTAGGTGTAAGATCAAGCGATGAAAATTTTGCCATAGAAAGTCATATTTTAGAGGAATTGGGTGAAAATTTCACACAAGGGGAGTTTTTCGAACTTGAGTTTATATCTTTTCTAAGAGAGAATCAGAAATTTCAAGATCTAAAAAAACTTAAAAATCAAATTGCCAAAGACATAGAACAAGCTAGAGAATTATTAAGGAAAAATGATGAAAGATGAACTTTTTAAACAAAGCCCTAAAAAACAATTTGAATTTGATAAAAGCGTGGCTAGTGTTTTTGATGATATGATTAATCGTTCTGTACCATTTTATAGGGAAAATTTAGAACTTTGTGCTAATTTATTGGCTAAAATTTTACTTGCAAATGCAAGTATTTGTGATTTGGGCTGTTCAAGTGCTAATTTTTTGATTTTGTTGGCAAATCTAAGAAAGGATTTTAAACTTTTTGGCGTGGATAATTCTGCTTCTATGCTTGAAGTTGCAAAGTCAAAAACTAAAGCTTATGGACTTGATATAAGTTTTTTTGAAGCTAATTTATGCGAATTTGATTTTTTTACTTGCGATGTTTTTGTGGCAAATTATACCATGCAGTTTATTCGTCCTCCTAAAAGACAGGAATTGCTTGATAAAATTTATAAAAATTTAAATCCTAAAGGCATTTTGATTATGAGTGAAAAAATCCTTTATGAAGATGCTTTTTTGTCTAAAAATATCATAGAACTTTATGCAGACTACAAAGAAAAACAAGGCTATTCTAAATTTGAAATTGCAGCTAAAAGAGAAGCCTTAGAAAATGTTTTAATTCCTTATAGTCAAAAAGAAAATTTAAACATGTTAGAAAAGGCAGGTTTTAAGAAAATAGAAAGTATTTTTAAATGGGCAAATTTTGAAACTTTTATAGCTTTTAAGGATTAGAGATATTTTCATTTTCCCATTCATCTTTTGGAAAACCTACCTTATACGCATTAACACAATCTTGACTGATGATAGTTTTGTGCCTGCATTCTAAACTTCTTTTTTTTGCTTCTTCAGGGTGATTTTGATAATATTCTACACTTTTGGTTTGTTCGCATGCTGCAAAAAATATACCAATAAGGCTTAAAAAAAGAGTTATTTTCATGGTAATTTTTCCTGTGTTATATTAATATCATCACTAAAGATAGAACTTTGATTGTTTTCTGTTGTTTTGGAAGGATAAATTTCAGAAGGTGTTTCTGCTATGGGCGGCATTATAATACTTTCATTATTTTCTGAACTTTGGTTAATATCTTTTGTGATTTTTTCTTTTTTTAAATCATTTTGTTTTAAAGCTTCTAATATCTGATTATCAGATTTTTTTGGTGTGTTTGGACTGTATTTACTCTCTTCATTTGTTGGCTTAATACCAATTTCTAATGCATTAATACAATCTTCGCTAAGAGTTCCGCTTTCTTTGCATTCTTTTGCTTTTTCTTTTGCTTCGCTAGGATGATTTTTGTAGTAATTTTCTGTTTTGCTATCGCAAGCTGTTATATTAATAATTATTAAAATTGTAAGTAAAATACTTAGTCTTTGCATTTATCAATCTCCTAAAAATTTTTAGCATCTTAGCAAACTTGTATAAAGCAACGATAAATTATTTTTCTTCATTATAAGAAAAAATAGGTAAAGACCATTGATATTTGATAGCTAAAAGCCTTGCAATAACTCCTATAAAAAGAGTTAAAAGTGTGCAAACTAGAGCATTAAGCTCAAGCCACATTATTAGAGAATAATAGATTGCTCCTGCAATTATGGCAATTCCTGCATAAATTTCTTTTTGAAATACCAAAGGGATTCTCATACATAAAATATCTCTTAAAATTCCACCAAAAACACCCGTAATTACAGCAGCAGCAACGGCTATGATAAACCCATGATTTTGATCTATGGCTATTTGAGCTCCAAGTATGCTAAAAACAACAAGTCCTATAGCATCAAGAGTTAGAAATAAAGTTTCAAGTTTGGTTACTACACGTGGAATTTTTGTGGCTATAAGGGCGCAAAAACAGATTAAAATAATATATTCAGGATGTTTAACCCAAGTTAAAGGATAATGTCCTAAAAGCACATCTCGTATGCTTCCACCTCCAATTGCTGTTACGAGAGCAATAAAAATAACTCCAAAAAGGTCCATTTTATGGCGTCCTGCAGCTAAAGCCCCTGTCATTCCTTCTGCGGAAATACCTATGATATAAAGAGTGGTTATTGTAAGAGCATTTATCTCCATAATTTATACCTTAAAATTTATCACAATTTATTTGATACTGTTTAATATTTTCATCATTTACTTCGTGGTTTGGTACTTGATAGCATTCTTTAAATTTCGGAGTTTTAATAATTTTTACATAAAAACTTGGTATAGCAATACGGTTTTTAATGTATTGTGGTTCTTTATCGTAAAGTACTAAATTTAAAACTTCAATACTTTGAAATTTTAAAGCCAAATTTCTTTCTCTTTGTTCGATTTCATTCCAAATTATATTATTTATTTGCGCATTTTGTGGGGTAATATTACTCATTAAAAATACTGAATTTTGGGCAGCTTTACTAAAGCTAAAAGAAGCATTGGGTGCAGTGTGTCCTCGCGTGTAGCCGCTGTTTTTATAATCACTCCAAGTAGTGCGGTATTTTTTAGGAATATTTGTATCATCTTCAAAGCGAGGGCGTTTTTTAATTTGTTTATTTTTTAAATTTGAAGCTTCTACTTTATAAGCAACGGCTTTTGTACCTTTGAGTTTATAATCATAGCAATTTAGATAAAAAAACTTATCTAAGATTTGCGAGCAATTTATGTTGTTAAAATAAGAAGAAAAAACAGCACTAGGCTCGTAAGATTCTAAGGCGAAAATATTAAGAAATATAGCGAGTAAAAAGATGAAAATTTTCATTTAAGTTCCTTATCTTTACTTTTGCAAAGATGATTTAAAAAACATTCTTTACATAAAGGTTTTTTAGCTTTACAAGTGTAGCGTCCAAAAAGAACCATGGCTTGATGAAGATAGTTAAGATTATCTTTAAATATGCGTGTTAAATCTTCTTCTGTAGCTTCTGGAGTTTTTGCTTTGCTAAGTCCTAAGCGGTGAGAAACTCTAAAAACATGAGTATCTACAGCCATGAAATTTGCTCCACACCATTCTATTAAAACCACATGGGCGGTTTTTTGTCCCACGCCTGCTAAGGATTTTAATTTCTCTTCTTCAAGGGGAATTTCTCCGTCAAAATTTTCACAAACTGATTTTGCCATTTTTATAAGATTTTGTGCTTTATTATTAAAAAATGAACAAGTTTGTATGTAGGTTTTAAGGCTTGATAAATTTGCATTTGCAAGAGATTTGATATCAGGATAAGCTTTAAAAAGATCAGGAGTGATGAGATTAACTCTTTTATCAGTGCATTGGGCTGAAAGCATCACACAGACTAATAGTTCGTATAAATTTGAAAATTTAAGTTCTGTTACAGGTTTCTCAAAATGTTTTAAAAAAAGCTCTTTGATTTCTAAATTTCTTTTCATTTTTTAATTTTAGTTAATTAGCTTTAAACCAAGTTTAGATATAATCGATTTTATATACATTTTATTAAAAAGGAAACCCAATGAAAAAAATTTCTTTAGTTGCAGCAGCTTTGATTGCAGGTGTAGCTTTAAATGTAAATGCAGCTACAGTAGCCACTGTTAATGGCAAGAGCATTAGTGATACAGAAGTAAGTGAATTTTTTGCCCCTATGCTTAGAGGACAGGATTTTAAAACTTTGCCAGATAATCAAAAAAAAGCTCTTATTCAGCAGTATATTATGCAAGACTTAATTTTGCAAGATGCTAAAAAACAAAATTTAGAAAAAGATCCTTTATACACAAAAGAACTTGATCGTGTAAAAGATGCAATACTTGTTAATGTTTATCAAGATAAAATTTTAAATACAATTAAAATTGATGCGGCTAAAGTTAAAGCTTTTTATGATCAAAATAAAGACAAATACGTAAAACCTGCGAGAGTGCAAGCAAAACATATCTTAGTAGCGACAGAAAAAGAAGCTAAGGATATTATTAACGAACTTAAAGGTTTAAAAGGTAAAGAACTAGATGCTAAATTTAGTGAGCTTGCTAAAGAGAAATCAATTGATCCAGGTTCAAAAAACCAAGGTGGTGAGCTTGGTTGGTTTGATCAATCAACTATGGTAAAGCCTTTTACAGATGCTGCTTTTACACTTAAAAATGGTACTATTACTACAACTCCAATAAAAACGAATTTTGGCTATCATGTAATCTTAAAAGAAAATTCGCAGGCTAAAGGTCAAATCAAATTTGATGAAGTAAAACAAGGTATTGAAAACGGACTTAAATTTGAAGAATTTAAAAAAGTTATCAATCAAAAAGGCCAAGATCTTTTAAATAGTGCTAAAGTGGAATATAAATAATGGGTGTTTTAGACATTGTAAAAGCAGGGGTGATTAGCGGAGATGAGCTTAATAAAGTTTATGACTATGCTAAAGCAGAGGGTTTTGCTATCCCTGCTGTTAATGTTGTAGGAACTGATTCTATTAATGCAGTTTTAGAATCTGCAAAAAAAGTTAACTCTCCAGTTATTATCCAGTTTTCAAATGGTGGGGCAAAATTTTATGCAGGGAAAAATTGTCCTAATGGAGAAGTTTTAGGTGCAATTAGTGGGGCTAAACATGTACATTTACTTGCTAAAGCTTATGGTGTACCTGTGATTTTACACACTGATCATGCCGCAAGAAAACTTTTACCTTGGATTGATGGGCTTATTGAGGCAAATGCACAATATAAAAAAACCCATGGACAAGCTTTATTTAGTTCCCATATGCTTGATCTTAGCGAAGAAAGTTTAGAAGAAAATCTTAACACTTGTGAAGTCTATCTTCAAAAACTTGATGCTTTAGGTGTCGCACTTGAAATAGAACTAGGTTGTACAGGTGGCGAAGAAGATGGAGTGGATAATACAGGTATTGATAATTCTAAGCTTTATACCCAACCAGAAGATGTAGCACTTGCATATGAAAGACTTGGAAAAATTAGTGATAAATTTTCAATTGCAGCAAGCTTTGGAAATGTACATGGAGTTTACAAACCAGGAAATGTTAGCTTACAACCTGAAATTTTAAAAAATTCGCAAAAATTTGTCAAAGATAAATTTGCTTTAAAAAATGATAAGCCTATAAATTTTGTATTTCATGGTGGTAGCGGTAGCGAGCTAAAAGATATTAAAAATGCAGTAAGTTATGGCGTAATTAAGATGAATATTGACACAGATACCCAGTGGGCTTTTTGGGATGGGGTACGTGAATATGAACTTAAAAATAGGGCTTATTTGCAAGGACAAATTGGAAATCCAGAAGGTGATGACAAGCCAAATAAAAAATACTATGATCCGCGTGTTTGGTTAAGGAGTGGTGAAGAAAGCATGATAAAGCGTCTTGAAGTCGCTTTTGAAGATTTAAACTGTATAAACAAAAACTAAGCATTTTAAAGGCTTAGTTTTATTTTGTTTTAAAAATTTTTATCAAATTAAGTAGCAATCTTTAAAATAAAATTTTTATTGAGGTATTGGTTTCATGGAGATTAAATCAGATGAAATTTCAGAACTTGTTTTGCCTGAAGGCAAAGATGCAAGAGGTTCTTTGGTTTATTTTAAAATTATTTTTATTCCAGCTTTTCTTTATATTTTGATTTTATTAGGTTATTTTAATGTAATTGACTTTAAGGTTGAATTACATACGGTTATTATGACAGGTGTGATTTTTTTTACAGCATTGATTTTTGCTAGACATAGTGCTGAGTATGCGTATAGTATTTTTGAACAACAAAAAGATGAATTTAAACAGGCTTTAAAAAGACATATTATGAGGCATTTTCTTGCCATAGGGAAAGACACGAAATCAAATGCCAATTTTGATGACTTTGCTTATACATATATTAAAGGTGCAAGAAATGAGAATTTTGCTAGTATAGGTTCGGCAATTTTTCCAATGATGGGAATTTTAGGAACTTTTATCAGCATAGCTTTTTCAATGCCAAATTTTAGTTCTAGTGATACAGCCGCTTTAGAACAAGAAATTGCAGATTTGTTAAGTGGAGTAGGAACTGCTTTTTATGTTTCAATTTATGGAATTTTTCTTGCATTATGGTGGATGTTTTTTGAAAAATATGGTAAAAGTAAAATAGATCGTTTACTAAATCGTCAAAAAAACGCTACAAGTGGATTTTTTTGGACAAAAGAAGAGCTTGATCAAAGATATTTAACTGAGAGTTTGCAACATTTTGAAAAAATTGGAGCAATTTTTAAACAAGTTAGCAATGATGATTTTTTTGCAGAGCTTGATCATGCTATTGATAGAAAATTTGGCATTTTTCAAGATATGCTAAATGTAGAAGAAAAAGCTATTAGATTAAGTAGTGAACACATCAAACAAACCATGGGTGAGCTTAGTAAAGCACAAAGAGATCAACGCGATCTTGGAAAGCTTTATAGTGAAATGTTAAATGGCATAGGTTTACTCAATCAAAATTTGAAAGAAATCAATACAAGAATGTCAGAACAATATAATCGCTTGCTCGATATCAGTAGTGATAAAATTCATCATCTTGATAAGACGCTAAGTGCATTCGATGAAAAAGTAGAGCGTTTTGGCAAAAATTTTGAACTTTATGAAAAAGCAATGTTGGAAAGTCAAGAAAAGGTTTTTGAGGGATTTAAAGCAAGCTTGTTTGAAGGTATGCATAAATTTAAGGAAGTATATGAAGAAGAAAAAAGTATCGATGCTAAAATCAAAATGATGGATGAGCTTAAAAAAGAAATGAAAGCACTTGATGAAGAAACAAGTCAAATGATGAGTAAGCTTTCTGGGGATGGAAATCAAAATAAAGAAAATGAAACCAAACAAATAGAAGATTTTTCAGAGTCTAAGACTGAAGAAAATCAAGATGAAATTCAAGCAGAAATATCTAAGCAAGAAAGCAATGATGAGTTAAAAAATGAAGATAAAGAAAATAAATGAAAAATGAGTCAAAAGAAGATAGCAATTTTTGGATAGCTTATGCTGATTTAATGGCAGGATTGCTGTTTGTTTTTATTTTGCTAATAGGTGCTATTGTTGTAAAATATGTTTTAACTCAAAGTGATTTAAAAGAAATTAAAGACAATCTCAATAAACAAGAGGCACGCTTAGAGGAGAGCAAAGAAGAGCTTAGAAATAAAGAAGCTATAGTGTTTAAACTAAGTTCTGATTTAAACAATGCTTCTAGTGCTTTAAATCTTGCTAATTCTCAAAAAGCAGAATTAGAGGCTAATATTACAAATTACAAGCAGTTAAGTAAAGATTTGAACTCAACTTTAGATAATAAAGATAAGCAAATTTTGATTTTACTAGGTCAACTAGAGAAAAAAGATGAAGAGCTTAAAAATTTACAAGAAGATTTTCAAAAAGCTAAAGAAAAGGTGCAAAATCTTGGTTTGATTCGTGAAAATTTAAGCAAGGAATTGCAAAGCAAACTTGATAATAATATCACTATAGATGAAAAGACAGGATCTATTTCTTTGCCTGCTGAAGTACTTTTTGATAAAGATTCTTATGTGTTAAAAAATGAAGCAAAGGCAAGTTTGAGAAAAATCTTAAGCGAATATTTTGATGCTATTCTTGAAGATCCAAAAATTTTTTCTAACATTGAAAATATCATTATTGAAGGACATACTGATAGTGATGGATCTTATATTTATAATTTAGATTTGTCGCAAAAAAGAGCTTATGAGGTGATGAATTTTATCTATACTTTTTATAAGAGTGATAAGCTTCAAAAGCTTTTAATGGCAAGTGGACGTTCTTTTTCAGATCCTGTGTTTGTCAACGGAGTTGAAGATAAGGATAAGAGTCGTCGCATAGAGATAAAATTTAGCATTAAAAATGATAATGCTTTAAAAGATGTAGAAAAATTCTTTGAATTTCATTAAAACAATTAGTCCTATACAAAAAATCAATTTTAACGGATTTGAATTTTATATTAAAAGAGATGATTTATTAGGAGAAATTAATGGAAATAAAGCTAGGAAACTTGCTTTTTATATCCATAAAAGATATCCTAAAAATCAATCTTTTATAAGTTATGGAGGAAGCCAAAGTAATGCTTTGGCGGCATTAAGTATTTTTGCTAAACAAAGATCATATAAGCTTGTTTTTGCTTGTGAAAAAATTTCTACTTTTCTTAAGAATAATCCTTGTGGAAACTATGCTTTAGCTTTAGAAAATGGTGTTGATTTTGTAGAAAATATCCATTCTTTATCCTTAAAGCAATTTGCCTTGTCTTTGTGTAAAAAAGATGATATTTTTATAGAACAAGGCATGGCTAATTTAGAAGCTCAATATGGCTATATGGAGCTTGCTCAAGAAATTCAAATGCAAAGTCAAAGTTTAAAGCTTGATTTTGATATTTTTTTACCTTCGGGTACAGGCACTTCGGCAGCTTTTTTGGCAAAGTATTCTAAATTTAAAGTATTTACTTGCGCTTGTGTAGGTGATATTAAATATCTTAAAAAACAAATTTTAACATTAGATCCAAGCTATGATTTTTCAAATTTAGAATTTTTAACAAGTGATAAAAAATATCACTTTGCTAGACCGTATAAAGAATTTTATGAGCTTTATATGGATTTAAAGTTAAAGTGCAATATAGAATTTGACTTGTTGTATGATATTTTAGGATTAAGTATAGCATTAAAACAAGAGTGGAAAAAACCATTGCTTTATATACATCAAGGTGGAATTTTAGGAAATTCCACTATGTTAGAGAGATATAAATTTAAAAAATTAGTTTAAAATTCCATAGATAAAAATGATTAAAATAATCAAAGGTACTATATATTTTACATAATAAAACCAAATTCCAAACCATGAACTTTTAAGTGTATTGTTATTGCTAAGTTCTTTTAGACTTTCTTGTTTGCCTAAAATCCAACCTACATAAATGCAGCAAAAAAATGCAGTTAAAACAAACAAAATATTTCCACTAATGAAATCAAAACTATCAAAAATGTTTTTTCCTTTGATGATAACAATATCACGCCAAGGCCCATAAGTTAGAATACAAGGAAGATTGCCAAGTATGAAGATAAACCCTAGAGTTAGGTTAATAGAAAGATTTTTAGAATATTTAAATTTTTCTTCTAATACGCTAATAATAACTTGATAAATTGGCAAGCTTGTGGTTAAAGCTGCAATCAAGAGTAAGACAAAAAATAAAATACACACAATGGTACCAAAATGGATATGAGAAAATGCTATAGGTAAAGTTTCAAAAACCAAAGAAGGCCCGCTATCTGGAGCAAGTCCTGCTGAGAAAAGTGCTGGAAAAATCATAAAACCAGCCAAAACAGCTATAATGGTATTTAAAACCCCTGTATAAATAGCGGTTTTTGCCATATTTTCATTTTTATTAAGATGAGATGAAAGTGTTATCATCACCCCAAAACCTAGGGATAAAGCAAAAAAGACTTGCCCTAAAACATCGATTAAAAGTTTTGATGATAAAATTTTACTAAAATCAGGTTCAAGATAAAATTTAACTCCAGCTATAGCTCCATCAAGGGTTAAATTGCGTCCCACAACAACAATAAGACAGATAAATAATAAGGGCATTAAAAATTTGACGGATTTTTCTATACCATCTATAATGCCTCTTTTTAAAATAATATAATTAATAATTACAAAAACAGTGGTAAAAATACCAACTCCTAAAGGATTGAAGGCTATTTTGTCGTTAAAAAACTGATGAGTAAATTCTTTGCTTACTACATTGGCAAGACTAAAATTCCCTAGGGTTAATTCCCAAATATAAACTAAAACCCATCCTCCAAGTACCATGTAGTAAGCCATTATGCCAAAGCTTCCTAAAAGTCCCATATATCCAATACTTTGCCATTTTTGTTTGAAAGCATCTACGCTATTTGTCATCGCTTTTCTGCCTATGACATTTTCAACTAAAATAACAGGAATGCCTATGATAATCATAGCTATACAAAAAACTAATACATAAGCACCGCCACCATTTTCTCCTACAAGATAGGGAAAACGCCAAGTTGCTCCAAATCCTATGGTTGCTCCAGCAACTGTTAGAATATAAGTTAGTGTGCTACTCCATGTTTGTCTTTGCATGATTATCCTTTCGAAAAAGAATTATTTTACCTAAAAATAACTTTAAAAACTTATAAGCTATCCATATAGCTTATATCGTAAGTATTTTTTAAGCGTTTGTGTATCGTTTCGTGCCAATTTTGAGATATGAGAGAGTTTAATTTTTCTAATTTATCTAATAAATTCAGATTTTGCTTAAGAATTTGATGCGGGGAGTAAAAAAGTTGATTGAGTTCAAATACACTAAGTGAAGTAGAATTTTTTTCTAAAATTTTAATATTTTCATGCTTTCGTATTTGTCCAACTTGTAAAACTTTATAATACCATCCACTCAAGCCCGTTTTAAAAATTTCATGTGTAAAATTTGGATTATTGTGAATTTTAGAAATTTTTACACAAGGTTTTCTAGGTTCGCTTACTTGCAGTATTGCATTTGAAATTTGATGTATATCACCTATGCAAACATTTTGTTCACAAAGCCCATCGATGCTCAAATTTTCACCCATTGAGCCAAAATTTAGCTTTTTATTAAGAAATCTTTCCCATATAGGATAGTTTTGACAAGAGTTGGCAAAAATAGCCTTATGGTAGCCTCCATGATGAATTTTATCAGCTATTTGATCATCTAAAATACCTAGAAAATCAATTTGTGTTTCTTCTAGGTAAGTATCTTTAATAAATGCGCTTTGGAAATTTTTATAGTTTTTAATTTTCCCTATTTGCAAACTTTGAATTTTCATGGTTCTAGTTTTTTTAATAAATCATCAGCACTGATAAAACCCGTGATTTTTAATTTTTCTTTTCCATTTTCAAAGAAAATTAAAACAGGTGGGCCAAAAACATTAAATTCTTTCATGGTTTTAATTTGTTCATTATTATTTTCGCTTACATCAACTTTGATAAGTTTGTAATTTTGCATTTTTTGTATGATTCTTTCATCGCTAAAGGTTAATTCATCTAAAAGTTTGCAATTTTCACACCAAGATGCAGTAAAATCAAGCATTATGGGCTTTGTATTTGTTTGTATTTCTTGCTTTAATTGTTCAAAATTGTTGATATAATCATAGCTTAAAGCAGGTTTTGAGGCAGATATAGTATTGAAATTTAAAGGATTTAAGAAATTTTTAGCCCCAAAAAGTCCCCCTAGGAAAATACTTAGAGAATAAGCTAAAATAAGAATTAAAATACTTTTTTTAATTTTAGAAATTATTGTAAAACTTTTTTCAAAAATTCCCATAAAAACACTAAAAAATACACCTAAAATTCCATAGGCAATTAAAATGTAATTTTCTTCAATAATTCTAGAAAGTATCCAAATAGCCATAGCCAACATAACAAAAGCAAAGAAAATTTTTACTTTTTCCATCCAAAAACTAGGTTTAATAAAACCTAATCCTAAGCCTATGAAAAGCAAAGGTATACCCATGCCAAAACTCATGATAAAAAGCGCACTACCACCTAATAAAGCATTGCCTGTATTGGCTATATAAATTAAAGCACCTGCTAAAGGGGCTGCTACGCAAGGACCTACTATTAAAGCAGATAAAAATCCCATAATAGCTATACCTACAACTCCCTTTCCTTTTTCGCTTTTTTTATGTATAAAGGTTTGAAATCTTAATGGTAATTCGAAACGAAAAGCTCCAAACATAGCAAAAGCAAAAGCTATGAAAATTAGAGCAAAAAGAATTAAAATAATAGGTTTTTGTAAAATTCCTTGAATACTTGCTCCTAGAAAACTTGCTATAACTCCAGCAATAGCGTAGGCTAAAGACATGAAAAAAACATAGATAAAAGAGAGAAAAAAACTATGTTTTTTTGAAAATTTAGCATTACTTTTTGCTATGATAAGAGAAGATAAAATCGGAATCATAGGTAAAATACAAGGTGTTAAGGAGAGTAAAAGTCCATAGCCAAAAAAACTTAGTAAAATCCAAAAAAAGTTATCTGTTGCTAAAAAATTTGCTATAGAGCTTTCTTCAGATTCAATTTTAGTTTTTTTATCTGTTTTTTGAGCTTTATAAGGTTTTGAAATTTCAAAAGTATCTTTTTTAGAAATGAGATCAAAGTACCAAGTTTGAGGATTATAACACAAGCCTTGTTCAGAACAACCTTGAAATTCGAGTTTGATTAAATTTGTAGTATTTTTTGCAAAGTGCTCTAGTAGTAAATTTGGCAAAGCTAAATTTAATTTTTGATAATAAACATTTTCATTGCCTCTTGTAGAGCTTTGAGGTAGATTAATCAAAGAACTTATATCTTTTTCATTTATATATAATTTAAGTTTATTAGAATAAAGATAAATATCTTTTCCAAGTTCAATATCAATTGAGATAGAACTATTATAAGAGTTTGATTTTACATTAAAAGCTTCATTTAAAGACAATATAGAAGCAAAACATAAGCAAAAACTTAATAAAATAATACCAAAAATACGCATAAATTTCCTAAAAACTTATTTTTCCTTTATCTTTAGCTTCAATTATAATTTATTATGATAAATTTACTTTAAATACTTTATAAAGGTTTGAAAATGCAAGAAAATAATTCTTCAAAAACACAAGGGGCTGTTAAAAAGAATGAAATTTATATTTCTGTTAAAAGAAAGAAAAGTACAATAGAATATGAAAAAGATTTAAAGAATTTGCAAATTGAGCTTTTGAAATTTCAAAATCATGTTAAAGCCAAGGGTTTAAAGGTTCTTATACTTATAGAAGGACGCGATGCAGCTGGAAAAGGTGGGGCGATTAAACGTTTGATTGAGCATTTAAACCCGCGTGGTTGCCGCGTTGTGGCTCTTGAAAAACCTAGTGATGTGGAAAAAACACAGTGGTATTTTCAGCGTTATATAGCACATTTGCCCTCGGCCGGTGAGATTGTGATTTTTGACAGATCTTGGTATAATCGTGCAGGAGTAGAACCGGTTATGGGTTTTTGTACACCGCAACAACATAAAGATTTTTTAAGAGAAGTGTCTTTGTTTGAAAATATGATTTCAAATAGTGATATTATTTTTTTTAAATTTTATTTTTCAGTATCAAAAGACGAGCAAAAAAAACGTTTTGAAAAACGCCGAAGTGATCCACTTAAACAATATAAATTATCTCCTGTAGATCAAAAATCACAAGAATTATGGGATAAATATACTTTAGCTAAATACTCTATGCTTTTAGCATCTAATACTCCAACTTGTCCTTGGACTATTATTTCTTCAGATGATAAGAAAAAAGCAAGATTAAATTTATTGCGTTTTATACTTTCTAAGGTAGAATATCCAAATAAAAAAACTGGAGATTTTTCCAAAATTGATGCAAAATTAGTGCGTAGTGGAGAAGAAGAAATACGAAAAATGGAGGCGAATTTGGAAAAACTTGACAGTAAAAAAGCAGATGAGAAAATAAAAGATTTAGATTAAGGAAAAGAATGCATAAGCTGGTTGAAAATTTAGCACTAAAGTACTATGATAAAGTAGTTGATTTAAGACATCAAATTCATATGCATCCTGAGCTTGAATTTGAAGAAGAAAATACAGCTCATTTAGTGTGTAAAATTTTAGATGAGTTTGGCATTAAATATCAAAAAAATATTGCAAAAACAGGAATTTTAGCTATTATAGAAGGAAAAAAGAAGAGTCAGAAAAAACCAAAATGCGTTCTTTTAAGAGCGGATATGGATGCTTTGCCTGTACAAGAAAAAACTAATCTAAGTTATGCTTCAAAAATTGATGGTAAGATGCACGCATGTGGACATGATGGACATACAGCAGGACTTTTGGGAGCTGCTTTGATATTAAATGAGCTCAAAGATGAATTTTGTGGCACGATTAAGTTTATGTTTCAGCCCGCAGAAGAGGGAAGCGGTGGAGCTAAACCTATGATAGAATCAGGTGTATTGGAAAATCCTTATGTTGATGCGGTTTTTGGTTGTCATTTATGGGGGTCTTTGCTTGAAAATACTGCTCAAATTGTAAGTGGTGAAATGATGGCTGGAACGGATATTTTTGATTTGGAATTTATTGGCAGAGGAGGGCATGGAGCTCATCCGCACACTTGTATAGATCCTATAATTATGGCAACACAATTTGTAAATAATATACAAAGTGTTGTTTCTAGGCGTTTAGCCCCTTATGAAGCAGGGGTGATTACCGTAGGTCAAATTTGTGCAGGAACTACTTATAATGTTATTCCTGCAAATGCTTATTTAAAAGGAACCGTGCGTTTTTTAAATGATAAAATACAAGATATTTTAAAAAGTTCTCTAGAAGAAGTGGCTGCTGCTACAGCAAAATCTAATGGTGGAGATTATAAGCTTAAATATACTAAAGAATTTCCTCCATTGATTAATGATGAAAAAGCTGCTTTCATAGCAAGAAAAGCTTTTGCAAAGGTCTTAGGAGAAGAAAATATCATTGTTTCTTCTAAACCTGACATGGGGGCTGAAGATTTTGCTTTTTTAACACGAGAAAGAATGGGAGCTTATGTATTTGTTGGAATTTCAAAGGATTTAAATCATCCAGCTTTGCACCATAGTTCTACTTTTTGTTGGGATGATGAAAATTTAAAAGTTTTAATGCAGGGTGATGTGATGATGGCTTTAGAATTTTTAAATTTATAAAATAGAATTAAAAATTCACAAAAAATTCACAAAAAATGAGTAAAATTTAATCTTGATTTTTCTTTAGGATTTGTTATTATGAAAAAGAAGATTGTTTTAATCATTTTAATTGCAATACTTGGAAGTGTTGGGGCTTATTTTATTTTTTTTAATAATGATGAAAAAATCAGCTATTTAACTCAAAAAATACAAAAAAAAGATATATCTCAAACCATAGAGGCAGTAGGAAAGGTATATGCCAAAGATCAAGTCGATGTAGGTGCTCAAGTTAGCGGACAAATTATAAAACTTTATGTCGATGTGGGAACTCATGTAAAGCAAGGTGATTTGATCGCTCAAATTGACAAAGATAAACAACAAAACGATTTAGATATTACAAAAGCTCAGCTTGAAAGCGCTAAGGCTAATTTAGAGAGTAAAAAAGTTGCTCTTGAGATTGCAAGTAAGCAATATCAAAGAGAGCAAAAACTTTATGCAGCTAAAGCAAGTTCTCTTGAAAATTTAGAAACTCAAAAAAATAATTATTATACTTTAAAAGCCAATGTTGTAGAGCTTAATGCTCAAGTAGTTCAGCTTGAAATCACTCTTAAAAATGCACAAAAAGATTTAGGTTATACAACCATTACTGCTCCTATGGATGGTGTTGTGATTAATGTAGCTGTAGATGAAGGACAAACAGTTAATGCTAATCAAAACACTCCTACTATAGTCCGTATAGCTAATTTAGATGAAATGGAAGTAAGGATGGAAATAGCAGAGGCTGATGTGAGTAAGATAAAAGTAGGAACAGAGCTTGATTTTTCTTTGCTTAATGATCCTCAAAAAACTTATCATGCTAAGATTGCAAGTATAGATCCAGCTGATACTGAAGTGAGTGATTCTAGTACAAGCTCAAGCTCATCAAGTTCGAGTTCTTCAAGCTCAAGCTCATCAAATGCTATTTATTATTACGCAAAATTTTATGTAGCCAATAAAGATGATTTTTTGCGTATTGGTATGAGTATACAAAATGAAATTGTTGTAGCAAGTGCAAAGGCTGTTTTAGCAGTGCCAACTTATGCAATTAAAAGTGATCCAAAAGGCTATTATGTTGAAATTTTAGAAAATCAAAAAGCTGTTAAAAAATATGTTAAACTTGGTATTAAAGATTCTATCAATACTCAAATTTTAGAAGGTGTAAATGAAAATGAAGAATTGATAGTAAGCTCAAGTGCTGATGGCTTAGCTCCTAAAATGAAGTTGAGATTTTAATGATTTTTCTTAAAAATATTTGCAAAAATATAGGCGAAAATGCCATTTTAAAAAATGTAAGTTTAAGTATAGAAAAAGGTGAATTTGTTGCTATTATAGGACAAAGTGGAAGTGGTAAAACTTCACTTTTGAATATCATAGGAACATTAGATACGCCAAGTAGTGGAACTTATGTTTTTGATGAGTATGAAGTCACTAAACTTAATAACGATGAAAAAGCAAGATTAAGGCGTGAAAAAATAGGCTTTATATTTCAAAGATATAATCTTTTAAGCTTGCTTAGCGCTAAAGAAAATGTTTCTTTACCTGCAGTTTATGCGGGAAAAAATTTACAAGAAAGAAGTCAAAACGCTAAAAAACTTTTAAATGATTTAGAATTAGCTCACAAGTTAGATTCTAAACCGAATGAATTAAGCGGAGGGCAGCAACAACGCGTTTCTATAGCAAGAGCTTTAATCAATGGTGGAGAGCTTATTTTGGCTGATGAGCCAACGGGAGCTTTGGATAGTAAAAGCGGTATTATGGTGCTTGAAATTTTACAAAAACTTAACGCGCAAGGTCATACTATAGTCTTAGTAACTCATGATCCAAAAATTGCAGCACAAGCTAAAAGGGTTATAGAAATTAAAGATGGAGAAATTTTAAGCGATACTAAAAAGGAAAAAGCTCAAGAAAAACTCACTTTAAAAACAATGTCTAAAGAGAAAAAAACACTTACTTTGCTTAAAAATCAAGCCTTTGAGTGTTTTAAGATAGCTTATTCTTCCATACTTGCACACAAACTTCGTTCTATTTTAACTATGCTTGGAATCATCATAGGTATTGCTTCTGTAGTTTGTGTTGTAGCTTTGGGGTTGGGCTCTCAAGCTAAGGTGCTTGAATCCATTGCAAGACTTGGAACAAATACTATTGAAATTCGTCCTGGAAAAGGATTTGGGGATTTGCGTTCGGGTAAAACAAGGCTTAATTTTAGTGATTTAGAAACGCTAAGATCTTTAGAATATTTAGAAGCAGTTGATGCTCACTCAAATACTTCAGGTGTAGCAACTTATACCAATATTTCTTTAAGTGCAAGAGCTGAAGGAGTGGGGGTAAATAATTTTGCCATAGAAGGTTTAAGGATAGATGCGGGAAGAATTTTAAATAATGATGATGTAAAAAATAGTACCAATGTTGCTGTGTTAGATTTTAACGCTAAAAAAAATCTTTTTCCTGATGAAAAAAGTGAAAATATTTTAGGTCGTGTGGTACTTTTTAATTCTCAACCTTTTAAGATCATAGGAGTTTTGCAAAAAGATACAGACAAGCCTATAGAAGATAATGTAGTGCGTCTTTATATACCCTATACAACACTGATGAATAAGCTTACAGGAGATAGAAATTTGCGTGAAATCATAGTTAAGGTTAAAGATGATGTGAGTTCAACTTTGGCTGAAAATGCTATCATAAGAATTTTAGAAATTAAACGCGGACAAAAGGATTTTTTTACTTTTAATTCTGACACCTTTAAGCAAGCTATTACAGCAAATAAACGCACTACAACGATACTTACAGCTTGTGTGGCTGTGATTGCTTTGATTGTTGGGGGTATAGGAGTGATGAATATCATGCTTGTTTCTGTAAGTGAAAGAACAAGAGAAATAGGCATACGCATGGCTATAGGGGCTAGAAGAGAAGATATTATGATGCAGTTTTTAATCGAAGCGGTTATGATTTGTACTATAGGGGCGATTTTAGGTGTGATTTTATCGATTTTTGTTATTTTTGCTTTTAATACTTTAAGTACTGATTTTCCTATGATTTTAAATGCCTATTCTGTGCTTTTGGGACTTTTAAGTTCTATGTTTATCGGTGTGGTTTTTGGTTTTTTCCCTGCAAGAAATGCAGCAAATTTAAATCCTATTAGTGCATTATCAAAGGAATAAAGTGAAAATAATACTTAGCATTTTTTTAGCATTTTTCTTGAGCGCTTGTGGTGCAAAACTTAGCTTGCCTAAAGAAGTTGATTTAACTCAAGAACAAATGAAAGATTTAAATCTCACTTATGATTGGTATAGATCTTATGATAATGCAAAATTAAATGAATTTCTAAATTTTGTTTTATTAAATAATAGTGATATTAATATTGCTAGAAAAACTTTGCTTTCAGCTTTGGCTAGAGCCGATTTGATTAATTATGATTTATATCCGACTTTAAGTGGAAATTTGGGTTTTGGTGCGGATAAAGATTTAAATTCAGGCAAACAAAGTAAAAATTTCAATAATTCTTTAAATTTAAGCCATGAGCTTGATATTTATGGCAAATTAAGAGATAGCGCAAGTGCGAGTGAATTTAGTGCGAAAGCAAGTGCTTATGATCTTGAAAATTTAAAAATAAGCATGATCAATACAGCTTTAAATAATGTGTTTGAGCTGGCTTATTTTAACGATGTAGATAAATTGCTTCGAGTCTATCTTTCAAATTTAGAACAAATGAAAGAGCTTTATAGCTATAAATACAAACTTGGAAAAATAGAAGAATTAGATCTTTTAAACATAGAACAAAGTCTATTAAGAGCTAAACAAAATTTATTAAGCAATGATAAAAATCGTAATTTACTCATAAAAAATTTACAAGATTTATTGGCAAAGCAAGAAGGTTTTGCCTATATAGAGTATTTTAAAACTTTATCTTTAAATGATTTTAAAACCTTAAGTCCTGATTTTAACATACCTTTAAAAGCCTTAGCATACCGTGCAGATGTGAGGTCTAAACTTAATAGCTTAAAATCAGCTTTTAAGGATTATTCTTCCATACAAAAATCTATTTTGCCTAGCATTTCTTTAGGTGGAGCATTAAGTGGGAGTGATAAAAAAATTGATGATAGTTTTAAATTTGAAATTTTAAGTGGCAATGTTAAGATTTCTTTGCCTTTCTTAGATTATGGTAGAGTAAAGCAAAATATCAAAATTTCACAATTTGCTTATGAACAACTTTTAATTTCTTATGAGCAAGCTTTACAAAGTGCGATGAATGAATTTGCATTGAATTATAAAGACTATCAAAGCGACACCTTGCTTTTGCAAAATTTGCAAAATATTAACATTAAACAAGAGCTTATCGCTAAGGCGTATTATGAAAAATATATTTTAGGAAAAAGTGAATTAAAAGATTATTTGGATGCAAATAACACTTTAAATTCTACCCAGCAAGAATTTTTAAGAGCTAGATTTAATCTTTTAAAAACCATTAATTCTTACTATCAAATCACAGCTTTAAGTTTTAATGATGAAAACTTAGAATTTCCTAAGTATTAAATTTAATAATCGATGATATTTTTTAAATCCTCGAGTAACTTTTTAGCCATCAGCTCATAGCCTTTTATAGTAAGATGTACATCATTGAGCGAAAGCTTTTGTTCTATCCATTTGTTTTTTCCCCCACTATCTTGCATAAACTGATGCATATCAAAGATAAGAGTTTTTTCTTCTTTAGCAACTTCATATAATGCTTTGCGTATGGTAAAAAAATCAGGAGCAAGCTTATAGTTTTTACCCTGTTTTTGAACTACGGTTGGTGGAGAGATTAGCATGATAACAGCGTTTTTATTGTAAGTTTTTAAAATGCTAATCCATTTTTTTAAATTATTTTTGAATTTTTGTTTTTCAAACCCTTTAAAGAGTGCATCATTAGAACCATAAGCAAGAATAATTAAATCATTGTGTAAAAGTTCTAGTTCTTTTTTTACAACTGCTTGATTCCAAGAGAGCCATAAATCACTTTTGGCACCATTGATTGCAATGGTATCTAAGAAAATATTATTATCTTTATTTGTGATGAAATATCCTCCTAGCTCAGCATCCTTTTGTAAGGCTGAAATTTGCAAAGGAAGATCAAGTTCTAGTTCTTTATAAGACCATTTGTTAATTTGTGTAGTTTTTAACTCATAGCTTTGGTTTTTTGCATCTTTGATGCTAAAAGCATTGGTATTTTGCTTGGTTTTAAATAAAAATCCTATCTTGAATTTTTTTTTATCTAAGGTTGTATCAAGGTTGATTTTTGCACCTTTGATTTTTGCTTTGGCTATTATCCCACCTAGTGGAAAATTATGTCCAGCATTAGCAGGATTTCTTGAGTTTAAAATTTCAAAGTTTTTATAAGAATAAACAAGATTAAGATTTTGTTGATATTTGGGCTGTAGAGGATAGGCAAAACCTATAGAGTTAGAGCGGATTAAATATCCTCTTATGACACGCGGAAAGAAATCAGCCGCCATATGAGAATCTCCATAAATTCTAATTCCTATGTTTTGATTTTTTTCTAATTTTTTTTCTAGATTTTTAAGATCTTTTTTTGATACATAACTTGTTAAAGCAGAGTGATTTTTGTTTTGATTGAGTATGGAATCTATTGTGTCATTTGTATTTAAATTTTGTGCATAAGAGCTAGTAAAAATAATAAAAAACAATAAGATAATTTTAAATTTATTTACTAGCATTTTCTTCCTTAAGTTTTATGTGTTCTAATAAAAGTTTAGACATTTCTCTTGCACCACTTGGGGTAAAGTGAATCCCATCATCTGTTCTTACTTTTATACTTCTATTGTTTTCATCTTTTATATAAGCTGAGTATTCATCATTGACACTAAAAAATAGTTTAGTGTTGATAAAAATTTCTTTATTTTTAAGAATTTCATTGCTGTAAATTTTATTGAGCACTTGTATTTTTTTGTTCAAATCTTCTTTTTTTACAGGAGGGATTTCAAACCAAAAAACCTTGGCTTTATGTTTTTTAGCGATTTTAATGATTTCATCTACACGATTTGTATAAATATCTATCCAAGAAGGGGAGCCAAAACGATGGTAATTTCCTCCTTTTTTAATATCCCAAGGATCATTAGCACCAAGAAGAACAACAAGATATTTAATATTTGAGTTTTTAACAAAAGCTTCATTGGTTGCTTTTGACCAGTTAAAATAGGATTTATAAGAAAGGCCTGTATTTTGTTTACTAAGATCGGTTACCTTAAGATTTAAATTTCTTAAATCTCTATTTAAGGCTATTGCAACACCTTGCATTAAAGAATCTCCGATAAATAAAAACTCATCTCCATTTTGTAGCTCTAATTTGGTATTGTCGATAAAACTAATATTTGCATCTTGGATTAAGGTTAGATTTGTTTCTTTATGAGAAGTGTTTTCATCATTTTCTAAAGTGTTTAAAACTTTATCTATTTTACTTAAGTTTTCATCTGTTGATTTACTTTCTTGATTTGTATCTTCTTCATTGGTTTGAGGCAAGGGTTCGTTGCTTAAAATTGCACGAATTTGTTCTAATTTAATTTTGAAGCCATTGGCTTCTTTTAAAAGATCATTATGAGGATAGAATGCAAAATGATATTTTTGTTCTATATAAGAGCTAATGCTCTGATTCATAACTACAACAACCAAGCCAAGTACTATAATCAAAATGAAGAAAAATCTAACTGCACTCATCTAAAAACTCGAATAAATAAAATCAGGAATTCCATCTGGCATAAAAGCAAAAACCAAAAGTAAAATAAAAGCTATGATAAAAGGTTTTAGTAAAAATGGAGTAAGGTTTAAAATCTTAATGCAATATTCTTTAAAATTAATAAATAAAGGATAGATCATAAAAAGAACCCCAAAAGCAACCAACATGTAAATATCATTATAGGATGGAATTTGGAAGAAATTATAATAACAAGCTTTAAAATATTCTATTGCATCTTCTAGATTTTTGCTATAATAAAAGAAAATCCAAGTAAAACATACAAATTGAAAGGTTAAAAATCTTCCTAAAGCTGGAATTTTTTGTAAACTAAATTTGCTTAAAGCTAGCAAATGTATAAAAACTATGCCAATGCCATGCAATAAACCCCAAACAATAAAAGCAAGTGTATTGCCATGCCATATACCTGAAAGTATAAAAGCGATGAGTATATTAACTATAGTGCGTGGCATTCCTTTTCTATTGCCCCCTAAAGGTATATAGATATAATCTCTTATAAAGGTTGAAAGACTGATATGCCATCTAGCCCAAAAATCTTTTAGATTTTTTGCAAGATAAGGCATGTTAAAGTTAGGTGGAAGGGTAAAACCTAACATTAAAGCAAAAGCACAAACTAAATCAACATATCCGCTAAAATCGCAGTATATTTGAATCGCATAGGCGTAAATTGCGCTTAAAAGTTGTATGAAATTATAAGATTGTGGAAAGTCTAAAATACTTTTAGCATAAATTCCAAGGTAATTGGCTATTAAAACTTTTTTAACTATACCAAAAACAAGCAAGATGATGATTAAATTTGCATGTTTAAATTCGCGTTTTTGATAGGCTTGTTCAAAGAAAAAAGAACTTCGCATAATAGGTCCTGAAAGTAGTGTTGGAAAAAATGATAAGAAGGTTGCTAAATTTAAAAAGCTTTCTAAACGGCGTTTTTGGTAAACTTCTACAAGATAAGTGATAGAAGTAAAGGTATAAAAACTAATTCCTATTGGAAATACTAAATCAATATTTAAAAATTCTAAACCGAAAAAATCTAATATCTCATCAATACTTCCTTTGATGCTAGGAAAGTATTTAAAAAAACATAAATTTAAAACAATAAAAGCCATACAAGTAGCGAAAATATAACGCTTGCGACGCACAAAAATAAGCAAGGCAAAATAGTGTATAAAAAAGGTGTATATAAATAAAACCAAGGCGAAATAAGGATTGATTAAAATATAAATAATATAAGAGAAAATTAAAATTAAAATATTTTGTATTTTGTAATCATTTTTAAAAGTCCAATAAATAGCAAAAAAAGCTATCATTAAGATACTAAATTCTAAAGAAAAATAAGTCATACCTTCAATCCAAAGCGAGATTTGCCCATAGTAGGGCAAAGATTATTTTTTTCTGCTTAATGCAATATTTTTGATGTATTGATCAGCTAAATAAAGTCCATTTCCGTGTTCTCCGATTAATTTAATCTTGTCAACTATACCACGGAAAAGTGCTTCTTCTTCGTGTTGTTCGCTTACATACCATTGTAAGAAATTAAAAGTAGAATAGTCTTTATGTGTTAGCATGTGTTCAACTAAAGTATTGATTGATTTTGTGATAAATTGCTCATGTTCATAGGTTTTTTCAAAAACATCAAGCAAGGATTTGAAATTTTGTTCAGGCTGTTTTACTTCTTGAAGCTCTACATGAGAATCTGTTTCATTAAGATAAGTGATAAGCTTTTTGGCATGATCGCTTTCTTCGCTTGCATGTGCAAACAAGAAGGCTCCAGCTCCATCAAGACTGTTTTCATAGCACCAAGAGCTCATACTAAGATATAAGTTCGCTGCATACATTTCTTTGTTTATTTGTTCATTGAGTAATTTTACAACTTCTTTAGAAAGCATTCTTATCTCCTTATTAAAATTTAAAATGTTTTATAATGATATATTATTTTTTTAAAAACAAGCTAAATTTTTTGATAGTTAAAAATTATATTTAAGAAAAATGCAAAATAAAAAATGTTTCCAAAATGTTTCCAAGTTTTTTTAAACTTCCATTACTTTTTTTAAAGTTAAGGAGAAAAAATGAAAAAAATTCTATCTTTAAGTGTGGCAAGTTTTGCGCTTTGTGGTGCTTTAAATGCAGCAGATTTAAAAATCGCAGGTTCATCGACTGTGTATCCTTTTACTTCTTTTGTAGCTGAAGAATACGCTTCGATTAAAAATACAAAAACTCCTATAGTAGAGAGCTTGGGAACAGGGGGTGGATTTAAGGTATTTTGCGAAGGAACTACTGATATTTCTAATGCTTCAAGACCTATGAAATTAAGTGAATTTGAAACTTGCAAAAAAGCAGGAGTAACTGATATAGTAGGGATTATGATAGGTTATGATGGTATAGTTTTAGCTCAAAATAAAACCAATGCTCCATTAAATATCACAAAAAAAGAACTTTTCTTAGCATTGGCAAAAGAAATTCCACAAAATGGAAAACTTATACCAAATCCTTATACAAACTGGAATCAAATCAATAAAAATTTACCAAATCGTAAAATTAGTGTTTATGGTCCACCATCAAGTTCAGGAACAAGAGATACTATAGAAGAGCTTGTTATGAGTGATGTGTCTAAAAAAATTCCTGAGTATAAAGGCGAGTATAAAACTTTGCGTCAAGATGGTGCTTATATCCCAAGCGGTGAAAATGATAATCTAATCGTTTCAAAACTTACTATTGATAAAGATGCTTTTGGAATTTTTGGTTATAGCTTTTTAGTGAGCAACTCAGATAAAATCAATGTCGCTACTATCGATGGTGTTACACCAAGTGAAGAAAATATTGCAGATGAAAAATACGAACTTGCAAGAAGCTTGTTTATTTATATCAATGCTAAGAAAAATCCAAAAGAAGCCTTTGATTTTGCAAAAATTTACATGAGTGATGATTTGGCAAAAAGTGGCGGAGAACTTGAAAAAATAGGACTTGTTCCTTTAAGCGATGATAAATTAAAAGCTTCTCAAAAACATATAGAAGATAGAAAAATTTTAAATGATGAGCTTGTAAAAGCTGGAAAAGTTTTTTAAGGAAAAACTTTGCTAAAAGAAAAAATAATCAAATTTGCACTTTTTTTATGTGCTTTTGTAAGCGTGATAGTAAGCTTTGCTATCATGCTTACAATTTTAATTGAAGCTTTAAAATTCTTTCAAAAAGAAAGTGTTGCTACCTTTTTATTCTCAAGTCAGTGGGCAGCTGATGCAGCTTTTATGAATGCAGATGGCACGAGCAAACAAGGTGTTTTTGGAGCGCTATCGCTTTTTTGGGGAACTTTTTATATTTCATTGATTGCTATGCTAACGGCTTTACCTTTAGGGGTTATGTGTGCTATATATTTAGGTGTTTTTGCTGGCAAAAAATCTAAAAATTACTTAAAACCTATTTTAGAAATCATTGCAGGGATTCCTACTGTTGTTTTTGGATTTTTTGCAGCTATAGTCGTAGCGCCTTTTATAGTGTGGTTTTTTTCTTTATTTGGCATACAAGCAAGTTTTCAAAGTGCTTTAGGCGCAGGTTTTATCATGGGGATCATGATAGTGCCTATAGTGGCTTCGTTATCTCAAGATTGCATTGAAGCAGTAAGCGAGAAAAGGATTAATGGCGCTTATGCTTTAGGTATGACAAAAAAAGAAGTGGTTTTTGCTGTGATTTTACCTGAGGCTATTCCTGGTATAGTTGCAGCTTGTCTTTTAGGACTTTCAAGAGCCTTAGGCGAAACTATGATAGTGGTAATGGCAGCTTCTTTGCGTCCAAATTTAACGATGAATTTTTTAGAAGATATGACAACAGTAACGGTAAAAATCGTAGAAGCTTTAAGCGGAGATCAAGCTTTTGATAGTTCTTTAGCTTTGAGTGCTTTTTCTTTAGGTTTGGTGCTTTTTATCATCACTTTAATCATCAATATGTTTAGCGTTTATCTCATTAATCGCTTTCACAAAAGGAAAAATTTATGAAAAAACTTTTTAAAAAAAGACAAAAAGCTTCAAAGTCTTTTAAAAGACTTTGTAAAATGGGGCTTTATATTAATTTAATTTTTCTTTGTATCTTTTTAGGAAGTGTGGGTTATCTTGGAATTGGAGCTTTTAAGCAAACTTATATTTTTGTAGAGGCTAATAGAAATTCTCCTGTTTATGATCTTTTATCTCGTGCTGAGCAAAGAAAAATAAGAACAGGGCAAATCACTGAAAAAACTTGGCTTTTGGCAAATTCAGAAGTGGATCAATATATGAAGCAAAAATATAATCGCCTTAGTGAAAAACAAAGAACTTTAGTCGATGATCTTGTGCAAAAAGGCGATATAGAGCTTAAATTTAATAGCAATTTCTTTTTAAATGGGGACTCAAAATCTCCTGAAAATTCAGGAATTTTATCTTCAGTTGTAGGGACTTTGCTTGTTATGCTTGTTTGTATGGTTGTGAGTGTTCCTATAGGCGTTGCAGCAGCAATTTATTTAGAAGAATTTGCGCCACAAAATATCCTTACACATTTTATAGAAGTGTGTATTAACAACCTTGCAAGTATTCCAAGTATCTTGTTTGGACTTTTAGGACTTGGAGTGTTTATCAATCTTTTTGGAATGCCTCGATCAAGTGCTTTAGTGGGTGGGCTTACTTTGGCGATCATGAGTTTACCTATTATCATTGTTTCAACCAAAGCGGCTTTAAAAAGTGTGGACATTAACATGAAAAATGCTGCTTATGCCTTAGGTATGACAAAGGTTCAAATGGTAAAAGGTATTATGTTGCCTTTGGCTATGCCTATGATTTTAACAGGTTCTATTTTGACTTTAGCTGGGGCTATAGGCGAGACTGCACCTTTGATGATTATCGGTATGATAGCATTTATCCCTGATGTAGCTAGTTCAATTTTTGATCCAACTAGCGTTTTGCCTGCTCAAATTTACTCATGGTCAGCTATGCCAGAGCGTGCATTTTTAGAAAGAACAGCAGCGGGTATTATTGTGCTTTTAGGACTTTTAGTCGTGTTAAATCTTAGTGCGATATTATTAAGAAAATATTTTCAAGGAAAATTAAAGTGATAGCAAAAACAACAAATTTAAATTTATTTTATGGAAAAAAACAAGCTTTATTTGATATCAATATGCAAATAGAACAAAACAAAATTACCGCACTCATTGGTGCTTCAGGATGCGGTAAATCCACTTTTTTGCGTTGTTTTAACAGAATGAATGATAAAATTGCAAAAATCGATGGTTTAGTAGAAATTGAAGGAAAGGATGTTAAAAATCAAGATGTAGTAGTCTTGCGTAAAAATGTAGGCATGGTTTTTCAACAACCTAATGTTTTTGTAAAAAGCATTTATGAAAATATCTCTTATGCACCAAAACTTCATGGTATGATTAAAAATAAAGATGAAGAAGAAGCTTTGGTGGTGGATTGTTTGCAAAAAGTAGGGCTTTTTGAAGAAGTTAAAGACAAACTAAAGCAAAATGCCCTAGCTCTTTCAGGCGGACAACAACAACGCCTTTGTATCGCAAGAGCTTTAGCAATAAAACCTAAGCTCTTGCTTTTAGATGAGCCAACTTCCGCACTTGATCCTATTAGCTCAGGTGTTATAGAAGAGCTTTTAAAAGAATTAAGTCATAATCTTTCTATGATCATGGTTACGCATAATATGCAACAAGGTAAACGCGTGGCTGATTATACTGCATTTTTTCACCTAGGTGAGCTTATAGAATTTGGTGAAAGTAAAGAATTTTTTGAAAATCCAAAACAAGAAAAAACCAAAGCTTACTTAAGCGGTGCTTTTGGGTGAGATTTATACAAAAACAAGTATCTTTGTATTAAAATTATATCCTTAAAAAAGAATTTCATAAGGATATAGTTTTGTTTGAAACACTTTTAAAACTTAGCGAAGAGCCTTTAAAAAGCAAGATTAAGGATTTGTATTTTTCTAAGTTTAATTATGTAGGTACTAAGATT
The DNA here is from genome assembly GCF_001762365.1 of Campylobacter sp. BCW_6873. Lineage (NCBI taxonomy): Bacteria > Pseudomonadati > Campylobacterota > Epsilonproteobacteria > Campylobacterales > Campylobacteraceae > Campylobacter > Campylobacter sp. BCW_6873. The sequence continues at coordinate 11,744 of NZ_MJWS01000020.1, read as the reverse complement.
GATTTTTGTATCACTCAAAATTTAGGACTTTTAGGCGAAGTTAATTTACTTTGGGCTGAAGCCAAACAAGGAAAAAGCGAGCTTAAAAAGTCTTTTGTTCAGCTTGTGCTTACCATAGGAAAGTATAAATTTTATACAGAGCAAACTCCAAATTTACTTTGTGCTTTTGACGCTGAAAAGATAGCCTTTTTACCTTTTTCTTCTTTGCAAGAAATTTTTTATCAAAGTGATATAGACTTTAGTGTAACACCTAGCAATCATAAAAGTGAGCAGTTTTTAAAACTTCTAAAAGAACTAGATAGCATTTTAAATACAGCACAAATTTTTTATTATGAAAAAAATGATGAAGAATTAAAAAATTTCATAAAAGAAAATCTTACGAGTGAAAATATAAGCAAATTTAAAATCGATAAAAATAATTTTGTAAGTATTTATCACAAATGGAACAAAATGGTTAAAGATACCATCAGTATTGATTGGAATTTGGCTAAAGAAAGTGGGATCATAGATGCTGATTTTTATTTGGCTGATTTGCTTTCAAATGAAAATGAAACCATCAGTCAAAATTTATTTGCTATTCTTAAAAAAGATTATTATGAGTTTAATAAAACAAAAAGTGATTTAGGCTCTATCATTAACGAACGCACTTCTTTTAAAGATAATCAAAAAGCTCATCATGAATTTTGGGCGATTTACGAGCGTCCTCCAAGAAAAGAATTTTGGGATTATATTATAAAACGCAGAGATTTATTAGTAGATCAAGATATAAGAGAGCGAAAAGGAGCGTTTTTTACTCCTAGAATTTGGGTGGATAAGGCTTGTGAGTATCTTTCTAAAACTTTTGGTGAAAATTATGAAGAGGAGTATTATATATGGGATTTAGCGGGTGGAACAGGAAATTTACTGGCCAATTTTACCAATGCAAAAAATATCTTTTGTTCTACTCTTGATAAAGCCGATATAGATGTGATACATGAGCGTATAAAAAATGGTGCGAATTTGTTTGAAAATCATATTTTTGAGTTTGACTTTTTAAATGATGAATTTTTTGATGAGGTAGATGATAAGGGTAAAATCATCCAAAAATCAAAATTACCTTTAAATTTACAAGAGATTTTAAAAGATGAAAACAAACGCAAAAAACTAATAATCTTTATCAATCCACCTTATGCGGAAGCTAGCAATTCAAAAACTGCTAGTGGTACTGGAAATCATAAAAGTAAAGTAGCAAGAGAAAATAAAATTTGTGAAAAATACAAAGATATTTTAGGTAAGGCAAACAATGAGCTTTTTGCACAGTTTTTTATCAGAATTTATTGTGAGATAGAAGATTGTTTAATGGCTAGTTTTTCGACTTTAAAATATGTAAATTCTACCAATTTTATAAAATTTAGAGAGAGTTTTAAGGCTAAGTTTTTAAAAGGTTTTATGGTGCCTGCTGATACCTTCGATAATGTAAAAGGAAATTTTCCTATAGGATTTTTGATATGGGATATGAGTAAAAAAGAAGAAATTAAAAAAATAAAACTTGATGTATTTAATGAAAATGGAAATTTCTTAGGAGTGAAGTATTTTTATAATGATAAAAAAGAAAGTATCAATAAATGGCTTAGAACATTTAATAAAAAAGATGGCAATAATATAGGTGTATTAATGGCTGATGCACCTGATTTTCAACAAAATAATCATATTGCAATTTTAAATAAAAAAAGAAATGTGCATTTAATTTTTCAAGATATCAATGAAAATATCATTAATATAGCTATATATTTCTCAGTGCGTCATATAATAGAGCATACTTATATAAATCATAATGATCAATTTTTGTATCCTAATGATTTATATAAAAATGATAATGAGTTTAAAAGTGATTGTTTATCTTTTATGCTTTTTCATGGTAAAAATCGCATAAGTGCAAAAGAGGGGATAAATCATTTTATACCTTTTAGCGAAAAAGAACTAGGTATCACAAAAGAAGCTTTTAAGAGTGATTTTATGTATAAATTTATAAAGGGCAATATAAAAGATGAAAACTCGCTTTTTGATGATGAGTTAGCCAAGATAGAATTTAGCCCCCAAGCAAATAAACTTTTAAAAGCTGGAAAAGAACTTTTTAAGTATTATCATACTCATAGTGAAGATAAAAACTATCTAGCCAATGCTTCGCTTTATGATATCAAAGAATTTTTTCAAGGCAGGGATGAAAAAGGCAGGATGAAGCTTCCTAGCCAAGCAAAAGACGAGCATTATAAAGCTTTACTGAGTGATTTAAATGCAAATTTAAAAATTTTAGCTAAAAAGTTAGAGCCAAAAATTTATGAATACGGCTTTTTAAAAGAATGATCATGGCAAAAAAACAACTTTCTTTAACAAGACTTAGTATTCCTATATTTTGGGATTTGCTTTCTAAGTATTTAACTGTGATTATCAATACTGCTATGGTGTCTCATTATTCTAATTTTCTTGTCGGTGCTATGGGGGCTGGAAATCAAATTTTAGATCTTTTTATCACTATTTTTTCATTTTTAAGTGTGGGTTGTAGTGTGGTGATAGCTCAGGCTATTGGTGCAAAAGATCATGTTTTAGCAAGAAAAGTGATTCATCAAAGTTTGTTCTTAAATGCACTTTTAGGCTTTGTGTGTGGTGCGCTTATTTTATGGCATGGGGAGTATTTGCTTTATCTTTTAAAAATCCCACAAGAATTGCTTAAAGATAGTGAAATTTACTTACATATGCTTGCAATTTGTTTGTTTTTTGATGCCATAGGAATTGTTTTAGCGGCCATTGTAAGGGTTTATAATATGGCTTATTGGGTGATGCTTATAGGCTTTTTGATGGATATAGTGGTGATTTGTGGAAATTATTATGTTTTGCATTATACAAAATTAGAACTTTTTGGAGTAGGACTTAGTAATATTTTTGCCCGTATTGTTGCTATAGTGGCTTTACTTGTGATACTTTTTTATAAACTTAAAATTCATCTTAAAATCAAAGAAATGATAAAACTTGAAAAAGAAGTTTTAAAAAAGGTTTTAAATATAGGTGGGTTTTCAGCAGGAGAAAATCTTTTGTGGATAGTTCAATACACTATAGCTTTTGCTTTTGTAGCAAGCTTAGGCGAGACGAGTTTGAGTGTGCAAACGATTTATTTTCAAATTTCAATGCTTATCATGCTTATAGGACAAGCTACGAGCATAGCTAATGAAATTATAGTAGGTAAATTAGTCGGTGCTAGATATATAAATATCGCTTATAAACATGCTTGGCGTGCTTTATATTTTAGTGTGATAGCGAGTGCTTTAGTGGCACTTTTGAATTATCTTTGTCAAGATTTTACTATGCAAATTTTAGGGCTTAAAGAAGAGCTAAAAAATTTAATGATACCTTTATTTGCTCTTTCAATCTTTCTTGAAATTTCACGAACTTTTAATATAGTTATGGTTAATTCCTTGCGTGCAAGTGGTGATGCCAAGTTTCCATTTTTTAGCGGACTTATTTTTATGATGGGAGTATCTTTGCCTGTGGGTTATGTGCTTTGTTTTCATTTTAATCTTGGAATTTTAGGGGTTTGGATAGGATTTTGTGCGGATGAGTTTTTGCGTGGAATGGTAAATTCATACAGATGGAAAAGTAAAAAATGGCAAGGCAAAGCTCTAGTTTAAAATCATTTATTTATAAAGATGAGTGTTATTTTTATTCTAAAAAACGCATAAAAACTTTAAGATTAAGACTCAATGAAAGGGGTGAATTTGTTCTTAGCATTCCTTATTTTTGCACTTTTAAAAGTGTTTATGAGTTTTTAGATAAATCAAGTTCTTGGATAAATGAGGCAAAAAAAAGATTTGAAAAAAAAGTTTTAAAAGATGATGAATTAATCTTTTTAGCTAAAAAATATAAAATTATTTTTGATGAAAATGTCAAAAAAACTTATTTTGATAAAGATAAAATTCTTTGTCAAAATAAAGCAAAATTAGATTTATTTTTAAGAGAAAATGCTAAAAAGATTTTTACTTTTTATCTTAAAAAATGGAGTCAAAAAACAGGTTTATTTTACACGCATTTAAGCATTAAAAATATGAAAACGCGTTGGGGTTCATGTAATCATAATAAAGCTTATATTAATTTAAATTTAAAACTCATTCAAAAGAGTTTAAGAGCTATTGAATATGTGATTTTGCATGAAATCAGCCACTTAAAATTCCCTAATCACAGCAAAGAATTTTACTCTTTTATGGAGCATTTTATGAGCGATTTTAGACAAAGAGAGAAAGAATTTTTAAGTTAAAAATGTTATATTTATAGTTTATTTTTCAAAAAAGGCATAATATGACTTTGGATTTTGATTTTATTTATAATGCGGATAATGATATTTTTGAATATTTATTGCGTTTTTATGCGAAAAATTATAACTACACCCTTAGTAAAGAAGAAAATATTTATCATTTTTCTATTAATGCAGATGAAGAAAATTTAAAGACTTTTTGTGATTCTTTAAACTTTATGAGTCATAGTGTTTTTTTGAAAAAATTTGATGTAAAAGCGGGACAGGATTTTAACCCTTGTATGCCAGAAGATAAAGAATTTTCAAAATTTTCTTATATTACTCATTTAAATTCTAATGCCTATCAAGAAAAAAAACTTTTAAACAAAAACGAATGGGGCGTGTTTTGTGAGTGTGAATTTTCAAGCAATTTATCAGAATTTGAAAAAATCAATGAAGAAAATTTCAATACTTTTTTAAATCTTGCCTTTGATTTGTTAAGTCAAGAAAAAAAGATTTATTTAAAAGATAAAAATGGCATTTATGAATTTTCTTTGTTTAAGAACGAATTTATAGGAGATTTTTTACTTCCTTGTGATATTAAGGCTATAAATTCAGTTTTTGTTTGTTCAAATGAAAATTTAAAACTTCTTGCAAGTTTAGAAAAACCTTTGATGAAGCTAAGACTTAATGCCATGTTTAGAAAAAATCACAATCTTGATTTTAATAATTTTAAAATCAGACTTGCTAGAGATTTGTTTTGCTTTGCTTTAGGTTTAAAACTTTTTGAAAATGAATATAAATTTTTAAGCGTAAAAAAAATAGAAGAATACCAAAAAGATTTTTATATCAGTGCTTTAGATGAGCAAGTGGTGGTTTTGGAAGGCTTTGAATTTATCAATGCTAAGGCAAGAGAGCTTATTTTTTCTAAAGAAGATAAAAATATGGCAAGAATTTCTTATCTTGTAAGTCGTTATAAAGAAAAAGCTTTTATTTTAGAGCTTAGCAAAGATGATGAAGATATTTTGCTTATTAACAAAGAGCTTAATTTGCTTAAACTTTCTTTACCAAAACACAGCAAAGAACTTTATGAAGAGATTAAAAAAGATGAAATTGGTGCAAGGCTTTTAGAAAATTTTAGCAAGGAATTTCCTCTTTTAGATGAAAATTTTGAGCTTCAAAACAATTTTTATTCCTTGCTTGGCTTGGTAGGCAGAGTGCTAAATTTGGGTAAAAATTTACAAGAGAGTGCTAGTGAGCTTTTAAAAATTGCTGATGAGTCAAAAATGCCTCGTGGAGTAAAGATTGATTATCGTTTGAAAGAAGATAAAAGTTTTGATTATACAAGAACTTTAAGATCTACTATGAGTTTTATGTTAGCAGGTGTAGATAGTACTAATATCGCTTATGGAGCGGTTGAGAGTTTGGCTTATTTCTTACGTGATACTTATGATGAATTAAGAGAGAAAAAGCAAAGCGACTTAGCGCTTATAAGTGGCTCTTTGTTTGAACATAAATCTTTACTTAAAAATACTTTAAAACATCTTAAAAATTGTCAGTTAAGCGATGTGCCACTTAGGATATAAGATCAAAATTTCAGGTCTAGTTCAAGGGGTGGGTTTTCGCCCTTTAGTTTATGAACTAGCTTTGAAATCAAAGCTTTTTGGAGAGGTAAGAAATGATGGTTTTGGGGTAGAAATCATCCTTGCTTGTACTCAAAAAGAATGTGAAAATTTCATAGAGAATTTAAAAAATCATCTCCCACCTTTAGCAAGAATAGACAAGCTTATAATCACGCAAATTTCTATTTCAAACTATGAAAATTTTAGTATCACTCCTTCTTTAAAGAACACAAAAAGCACACCTATGTTAAGTGATTTTGCGCTTTGTAAGGAATGTAAAAAAGAATTTTTTGATGAAAAAAATCCACGCTTTTTATATCCTTTTATCACTTGCACACATTGTGGGCCACGCTTTAGTATTATAAAAAGTCTTCCTTATGATAGAGCCCATACTTCCATGCAAGAATTATTGATGTGTGAGTTTTGCAAAAGCGAATACGAAGATCCTAAAAATAGGCGTTTTCATGCCCAGCCTATTAGTTGTCCTAAGTGTAAAATCAATGTTTTTCTTAAAAATTCAAAGGGTGAAATTTTAGCCAAAGATCAAGAAGCTTTTATGCAAAGTTCGAAGTTTTTAAAGGAAGGTAAAATTTTAGCCATTAAAGGCATGGGCGGTTTTCATCTCATGTGTGATGCTTTTAATGAAGAAGCTTTAAAAACTCTAAGACTTAGAAAAAATCGCCCCAAAAAACCCTTTGCTTTGATGTGTAAAGATTTACAAAGTGCTAAAGAACTTGCCTTTATAGATGAAAAAGAAGAATCTTTGCTTGGTGGGGTTTTAGCTCCTATTGTGATTTTAAAGGCAAAAAAAGCCTTTTCTTTAATCGCACCTGATGTTGATAAAATCGGTATTATGCTAGCTTATACGCCTTTACATCTTTTGCTTTTTGAGTATTTTAAAGGAAGTCTTGTGGCAACGAGTGCGAATTTAAGCGGAGAAAGTATCATTAAAGATGAGTTTAATTTGTGTCAAAAACTTGATAAAGTTTTTGATTTTTATTTGGATTATGATAGAGAAATTATCAACGCAAGTGATGATAGCATAGCTCAAGTGGTAAATGGCAAAACTATGTTTTTGCGTACTTCAAGGGGTTTAAATCCTTTTTATTTGGAAAGAAATTTTAATAAAAAAGGCACTTTTTTAGCTTTGGGCGCGGAGCTTAAAAATGAATTTGTGATTTTTTATGAAAATAAACTTTTAATTTCTCCTTATATAGGGGATTTGAAAAGTCTTGATGTGCATGAGAGATTTTTTAAACTTTTAGAATTTTTTAAACAAAATTATGATTTGAAATTTGATGCGATTTTGTGCGATAAACACCCGCATTTTAGCTATGCAAAAGAATTTGAAGAAAGGATTAAAATTTCTCATCATTATGCGCATTTTTGTGCGGCTTATTTTGAATACGAAGAAAATTTTGCAAAAGATGAAAAGGCTTTAGCTTTTATTTGTGATGGAACAGGTTATGGCGAAGATGGTAAAATTTGGGGTGGAGAAGTTTTTGTAGGAAATTTAAAAGAATATGAAAGAATTGCATATTTTGAAAATTTCACTCTTATAAATAGTGATATTAAAAATATACAAAATTTAGCTCTAAGTCTTATTTTTCATTATGATTTAGAAGATAAGGCTAAGGAGTTTTTAGCAAAAATTCCAAAAATTAAACTTGAAAATCTTAAAAAAATTTATTCACATTCTAACTTACAAACAAGTTCCTTAGGACGCATTATCGATGCTTTTGGAAGTATTGTTTTTAACTTAGAAAAAAGCTCTTATGAGGCTCAAGTTGGCTTGATGTGTGAAGCTTTTTATGATAAAAATCTTGATTTTTCTTATAAGCTTTTTGTAGAAAAAGGGCAGGTTAATTTTAAAAATTTAATTTTAGGGGCTTTGCAAGATGAAAAAACTAAGGCAATTACAGGTATGTTTAATGCTTTGGCAAATTTTATCATAGATTTTAGCAAAGATTATGATTTAAAAGTGCTTTTAAGTGGAGGAGTTTTTCAAAACAAAACCTTACTTGAAATTTTAAAAGCTAAAAATTTTGATTTTTTTGTACCTTTAAAATACCCTTGCAATGATAGTTCCATAGCTTTAGGGCAGATGGTATATTTTTTAAATTTGGAAAAATAAAGCAAATATTCTAAAAACTCATAATTTTTTAATGCTTTTAAGGTTAAAATGAAACAAAAAATATAAAAGGAAAGAAAATGTGTAAAGATTGCGGCTGTTCTATAAATTCAACCCATACACACGATCATCACGATCACCATCATGAAAATCCAAGCTTAAAAGAAAGCAAAACCATAGAAGTGATTTCTAAAATTTTAAGCAAAAACGACGACGAAGCTAAGCACAATAGAGCACATTTTAATGAAGCTAACACGCTTTGTATCAATTTAATGAGTTCTCCAGGTAGTGGAAAAACTACGCTTTTAGAAAGTACGATCAAGGCTTTGAAAAGTGAGCTTAAAATCGCTGTGATTGAAGGGGATTTAGAAACCAATAATGACGCTCTAAGAGTAAAAAATGCCGGAGCTTTAGCGTATCAAATCACTACAGGGCAAAGCTGTCATTTGGATGCTTTTATGGTGCATGAAGCTTTGCATCATTTAGCGATTGATGATGTGGATTTGCTTTTTATAGAAAATGTTGGAAATTTAGTTTGTCCTGCAAGCTATGATTTAGGAGAGCATTTAAATGTGGTTTTGCTTTCGGTAACCGAAGGAAGTGATAAACCGCAAAAATACCCTGTGATGTTCAAAAAGGCTGATATAGTTTTAATCACAAAGGCAGATTTGGCTCATCATTTTGATTTTGATATTAAAGAGGCGACCAGGTTGATTAAAGAATTAAATCCTAGAGCAGATATTATCACTCTTGATGCAAAAAATGGCACCAATATGGAGCTTTGGTATAAGGTGCTTAAACTTAAAAAGGAGCTTTTTTAATGTGTTTATCTATACCTTCTGAAATTTTAGAAATCGATGAGTTAAACAATGCTTTAGTGCAAACTTTAGGTGTGAAAAGAAAAGTTAATTTAGATTTGATTGATGAGCCTTTAAAACAAGGCGATTATGTCTTAATCCATGTAGGCGTTGCTATGGAAAAAATCGACAAAGAAGCTGCACTAGAAAGCATTAAAACCTATCAAGAAATAGTAGAAAAAATGAATAGCGGAGAGATAAAAAGCGATGAAGGAGATTTGGGTTTAAATGAATTTCATCGATGAATTTAGAGATAAAGAAAGCATTTTAGCTTTAAAAAAACTCATAGAACAAGAACTTAAAAATCCTATCAATATCATGGAAATTTGCGGTGGGCATACACATAGTATTATGAAATATGCCCTACCTTCTATTTTGCCAAAAGAAATTAACTTCATCCATGGACCAGGATGTCCTGTTTGTGTTATGCCAAGAGTTCGCATTGATACAGCTATCAAGTTAGCCTCCATGAAAGATACGATTTTTTGTACTTTAGGAGATCTTTTAAGGGTGCCTGGAAGTGAAATTTCTCTGCTTGATTTAAGAGCTAAAGGAGCTGATGTTAGGGCACTTTATTCTCCGCTTGAGATTTTAGAAATTGCTAAGCAAAATTTAAACAAAAATATCATCTTTTTTGCTATAGGTTTTGAAACTACTACGCCTATGAGTGCTTTACTTCTTCAAAAGGTTATAGAAGAGAAAATAAATAATGTCTTTTTTCATATCAATCATATCACAGTTCCAGCACCTGTAGAAGCGATTATGAATGATGAAAATGTAAAAATCAATGCTTTTTTAGGCCCTTCTCATGTGAGTGTGATTACAGGTTATGGTATTTATGAGCCTTTAGCAGCAAAGTTTAAAACCCCTATAGCAGTGAGTGGTTTTGAGCCAGTTGATATTTTAGAGAGTGTGTTAAATATTATAAAACAAAGCAATGAAGGCACTTTTAAAGTGTATAATCAATACAAAAGAGCCGTAAGCAAAGAAGGCAATGTTAAAGCGCAAAATTTAGTAAAAAAATACTTTAGAGTGTGTGATTTTGAATTTCGTGGCTTAGGACTTATTAAAGATGGAGGTTTGGAGCTAAAAGAAGAATTTAGCGCCTATGATGCAAGTAAAAAATTTGATTGTGCGGTGCAAAGTAAAAATGAAAGCAAAGCCTGTATTTGCGGACAAATTTTAAGAGGTTTGGCTAAGCCTTATGATTGTAAAGTTTTTGGTAAGGCTTGTACGCCAAGAAGTCCTATAGGAAGTTGCATGGTTTCTGGTGAGGGTGCTTGTGCGGCGTATTATAAATACTCAAAGGTGAATGTATGAAAAATATTTCCTTAGCCCACGGAGGTGGCGGAGAAGAGATGAATGAGCTTTTAACTAAGCTTTTTAAGATCTTTGATAATGAAATTTTAAACGCAAGTAATGATGCAGCAATTTTAGGAAATTTGGCTTTAAGCACGGATTCTTTTGTTTTAAGTCCGATTTTTTTAGATGAAGAGGTTAATATAGGCAAACTTTGTGTTTGTGGTTCTATTAACGATGTTTTGATGGTGGGTGCTAAGCCAAAATATCTAAGCTTAGGGCTTATCTTAGAAGAAGGTTTTGAGCTAGAAAAACTAGAACGCATTTTAAAAAGCATTAAAGAAGAATGTGAAAAATGCGGAGTCATGTTAGTTTGTGGCGATACTAAAGTCGTTCCTAAGGGTAAGGCAGATGAAATTTATATCAACACTACGGCCTTAGGTGAAATTATTTCTAAAAAAGAAAGTAAAAATATCAAAGCAGGGCTTAGCATACTTCTTTCAGGCGATATAGGAAGGCATGGAGCTAGTGTTTTAATCAAAAGAAATGAGTTAGAAGCTGATATTAAAAGCGATTGTAAGGCTTTGGATAAAGAGGTTTTAGAGCTTTTAGAAAAAGATATAAAGGTTGTAGCTATGAGAGATGCTACTCGCGGGGGGCTTAGTGCGGTTTTAAATGAGTGGGCAAAGCAAAGCGGAAATGATCTTTTGATCTTTGAAGAAAAAATCATCGTTCAAGATGAGGTTTTAGGACTTTGTGAACTTTTTGGTTATGAAGCTTATGAGCTTGCCAATGAAGGCACTTTCATACTTTGCGTGGAAAAAGAAGATGAGTTAAAAGCCTTAGAAATTCTAAAAAAATACAATGTAAATGCGAGTATTATAGGAGAAGTTTTAGAAGAGAAAAAAGCACGCGTGATCTTACAAAACGCTTATGGGGCAAAACGCTTTTTAGAAAGCCCTAAGGGCGAACTTTTACCAAGAATTTGCTAATGCACGAATTAAGCATAGTAGAATCTTTAATCGAACTTTGTGAAGAAAATGCCTTAAACAATAAGGCTTGCAATGTGCAAGAAATTTATGTAAAAATCGGACGTTTAAGCGGTATAGAAGTGGATCTTTTTAAGCGTTGTTTTGAAACTTTTAAAGAAAACTCAAATATTTGTAAAAATGCCAAACTTTTTATAGAACTTGCTCCGCTTGAAATTTTATGCTTAAAATGCGATCAAACAAGCATTTTAGAAGAAAATGTTTTTAAGTGTCCCAAATGTGAAAGTATAGAATATAAAATCACAAAAGGTGAAGACTTGCATCTTATGCGACTTGTGATGAAATAATACATTGCGATACTTGGTTAAGTATAGCTAATTTATAGATAAAATATCTAAAAAATACAAAATCAAAAATTTTAAATTTTTATCCAAAATATAAAAACTAAAAAAATACACTTTTAAATTTATTTTAAATATAATTTACAAATACCACAAAAATATTTACAACATTTCATACAAATTTACTCTCATTAAATCAATTTTTTATATAAAATAAAATTTAAATTGAAATTTTATAATTATA
>NZ_MJWS01000019.1:0-9905 GCF_001762365.1 Campylobacter sp. BCW_6873 | reverse complement strand
ATCAACGAAAACATCCTTGCTACTAAAAAAGGTTTAGAACAAGACAATCAAGCTGTTAAAGAATCAGTTCAAACCGTATCAGTTGTAGAAGGTGGTAATTTAACAGCAAGAATTACTGCTAATCCAAGAAACCCACAACTTATTGAACTTAAAAATGTTCTAAATAAACTTCTTGATGTTTTACAAGCTAGAGTAGGTTCTGATATGAATGTTATTCATAAAATATTTGAAGAATACAAAAGCTTAGATTTTAGAAATAAAATCTCTAATGCTTCAGGAAGTGTTGAATTAACTACTAATGCTTTAGGCGATGAAATAGTTAAAATGCTAAAACAAAGTTCAGACTTTGCTAATGCTTTAGCTAATGAAAGTGGAAAATTACAAACTGCTGTTCAAAGCTTAACCACTTCTTCAAATTCTCAAGCTCAATCTTTAGAAGAAACTGCAGCAGCTTTAGAAGAGATCACTTCTTCTATGCAAAATGTTTCAGTTAAAACTAGTGATGTTATCACTCAATCTGAAGAGATTAAAAATGTTACAGGTATCATAGGTGATATTGCAGATCAAATTAATCTTCTAGCTTTAAATGCAGCTATTGAAGCTGCACGTGCTGGAGAACATGGTAGAGGCTTTGCTGTTGTGGCTGATGAAGTTAGAAAACTAGCTGAGAGAACTCAAAAGTCTTTATCTGAAATAGAAGCTAATACTAATTTACTTGTTCAATCTATCAATGATATGGCAGAAAGTATTAAAGAACAAACTGCAGGTATTACTCAAATCAATGATAGCGTAGCACAAATTGATCAAACTACTAAAGATAATGTTGAAATTGCTAATGAATCAGCTATTATTTCTAGTACAGTAAGTGATATAGCTAATAATATCTTAGAAGATGTTAAGAAGAAGAGGTTTTAATTAGTCATTCAAGCCCAAAAAAGGGCTTGAATTTTAAAAATTTATGCTATGATTTTATATATTTTATCAAGGAAAATATATGAATTTATGGGATAAAAAAGCCAAAACTTACACAAGATATCAAAACACTTTAAACACCATACAAAAGCAAACTTTTGAATATTTACAAAATTTAAAGATTTCTTTTCAAAATAAAAGCATTATAGATATAGGATGTGGAACTGGAGTTTGGACTTTACACTTAGCTAAAGAGGCTAAAGAAATTTTTGCCTTAGATAGTGCAAATGCTATGCTTGAAATTTTACAAGAAGATGCCAAAAAACTAAATCTTAACAATATAAAATGCGAAAATTTGAGCTTTGAAACTTGGATGCAAAACAATCCTAATGCTAAATTTGACCTTGCATTTTTAAGTATGTCCCCTGCTTTACAAAATGAAAAAGATTATACAAATTTCTTAAATCTAGCTAAAACAAAAATTTATCTTGGTTGGGCTGATTATAGAAAAAGTGATTTTTTAGATCCGATTTTTAAATATTTTAATACCGAATTTAAAGGTTTTTATAAAAAAGATTTAGAAAGTTATTTACTAGAAAAAAATATATTTTTTCATAAGATTGTTTTTGATGAAACACGCAAAGTTCAAAGAACGAAAGAAGAGGCTATAGAAAATGCTCTATGGCATTTAAACATTAACAAAATCACAGCTTCTAAAGAAACTGTAAGTTCTTTTGTTGAAAATGATATTATTGAAACTATAGAATCCAAAATAAAACTTTTAATTATAAATAACTTATAAAAACATTAAGCTTATACTTATTACAATTTCACCGATTATTTCAAAGGAGTTTTTAATGGTTAAAAATTTAATCATCAAATTTGGACGCTTGATTCTTGATGCAATTGCAGTGATAAGTTTTGTTGTAGCTTTGCTTTATTCTCTTTTTATGATGTTTAGCATTGGATTTTTAGCTGGTTTATTGTCGCTGATAGTCAGTTTTATTGCTTTATTTTTAAGTTTTTTTGTGATCTATCTTGTTATAGATATCAGAGATACTCTTGTAAATAAAGCTTAAATTTTCCACCTTTAGGGTGGAAAATCAATGTTTTAATTGAAATTTTAAAATTTCTCCGGCCATATAAGGCACGACTTGATTGTATTTATCTTCATAAACATTTGGCACTTGCCATTCTTTTTCTTCTAAAGTTAAAATTTTATCTTCTTTAAATTTCAAATCATAAATTTTACAAGCGTTATCGCTTAAAAATTTTTGCAAATTTTCTTTGGAGCTATTTTGCTTAAATAATTCAGCTAAAACAGGTAAAATCACTGGGGCGCTAAATACACCTGCGGCACAACCGCAACATTCTTTAGTGTGCAATGGATGAGGCGCGCTATCACTTCCAAACATAACTTTTTCATAACCACTAAAGGCAAGCTCACAAAGTACTTCTTTATCTTCGTAACGCTTGGCTATAGGCTTACAAAAAAGATGAGGATTCATTTTACCTCCGATAACATCATCTAAAGTGATGATTAAATGATGTAAAGTGATTGTCGCATATAAATTTTCATAATCTTTTAAAAGTTCACATAAAGTTTTAGTGGTAATATGCTCCATTACAATTTTTAATTTTGGAAAGTTTTTTGCTAATTTTTCATAGATTTTAGCAAAATTTGCCTCTCTATCCATGACAAAATCATTTGTTTCACCATGCACTAGCAAAGGAATCTTTAAATCACTCATAGCCTCTAAAGTAGGTTTTAAATACTCTATATCAAAACTTGAAACTCCACCATTTGAATTTGTTGTAATTCCTGCTGGATAAAGCTTAATGCCAAAAATTTCATCTTTGGCAATTTGAAGAAATTTCTCATCATAATTTTTAAAAAAAAGTGTCATTAAAGGAGTGAAATTTTCATCTTTACAAACCTTAATGATACGCATTTTATAAGCTTTTAGATCTTCTAAATTGCAAAGCGGAGGGATTAAATTTGGCATAATCACAGCTGCACAAAAATCTCTTGCACTCAAAGGTGCAATAAGTTCTAGCATTTGATTATCTCTTAAATGCAAATGCATATCTAAAGGATTTTTAAGTATCATTTTTATCTCCTATATTTAGCTGATAAAATCCATTCTTAAGGCGCTTGAAAAGTTTTTTTTCTTCTAAAAATTTAAAAGTAGCAATGATAGTGGGTTTGCTTTGATGTAATTTTTCTTCAAGCTCACTGATTTTAATCATAATAAAACCATTTTCATCGGCATTTTCACATAAAAATTTTAACAATTCAAAACGCTTTTTTCCTAAAATTTCTCGTATTAAATTTTCAAATTTCATAAGTAAATGCTATATAAAATAAAACCCCAAACAAAAAGAGCTAAAAGCACACTAAAAAACACTGCCGCACTCGCACAATCTTTAGCAATTTTTGCCTTTTCATGCCATTCATTTGTAATCAAATCAACACAAGCTTCAATAGCTGAATTTAAAGCTTCTATAATTAAGATAAGTATTAAAACACTTACCAATAACAAATGTTCCAAAAAACTAACTTTTAAGAAAAAACTAAAAACTATCGCAGGGATAATAATGCAAAGTTCAATTCTAAACGCCATTTCATTTTTAAATAAAGCAAAAACCCCTTCTAAAGCATATCTTGCGTTATTTAAAAAATGATATTTAGGCTTCATGGATTTGCCTTAAGTTTAGGATTTAATAAATCATATTCTGGCTCATAAACACTTGTTTTTACATCAAAATATCCTAAAAGAGTGCTAAAAAGATTATCTTGAGAAAGTTTTAAACTTTTATGTTCTTTAGCTAAATTCATTAATTTTTCATCATTACTCCAAAAAATAGCAGGAATATGAGTTTGATAACTTGGTGCTATAGCATAAGGCATACCATGAAGATAAATATCATTTTCGCCCAAACTTTCACCATGATCTGAAAGATAAAATAAAGAACTTTCATAATCTTTTTGCTCTTTTAATAGTTTTATAATCTCACTTAAAAAATAGTCTGTATAAAGCAAAGTATTGTCATAAGTATTGATTAAAGCCTTACTATCACATTTTGAAAGTTCATTGGTATCACAAGTTGGAGTAAATTTTTTAAACTCATTTGGATAGCGTTTATAATAAGTTGGCCCGTGAGAACCTTGCAAATGAAGAACTATTATATTTTGATCACTCAAATGATTTAATTTTTCTTTAAAAGGAGTGAGTAAATTTTCATCCAAATCACTAGAAAGCTTTTGTTTATAAGCTAATCTATCACAAACCCCTTTACAACCACCAGAATTATTATCAAACCATGCAGCATCTACACCTGTTTTATAAAGTATATCCATGGCATTTTCTTGAAATTCTGAACTCGAATAATCTCTACGCTTGGATATAGAAAACATACAAGGTAAACTTACCGCTGTTGCTGTTCCGCATGATGAAAAATTATCAAAAAAGACTACATTATCTTTTTTAGTATAAAAATTGGTATCATTTTTAGTATATCCACCCAAAGAGTAATTTGCTGCTCTAGCGGTTTCACCCACTACCAAAACCAAAATTTTTTTAGTGTGATTGTTTTCTCTATAAGCATCATTAGCTATAGTTTTAAATTCTGGCTTAGCTTTTACAAAACGAACATAATAGCGATATACGGCATAAAATTGATAAAAAGGAGTATTATACATTCTTATTTCATTATAGTTTCTAAAAAAAGGCAAGAAAGTTTTACTTAAAGGGATTAAAACTGCACTAACCACAATCAAACCTGATATTATATTGATAATTTTAATTTTTATATGAAATTTAAAACTACCATAATCAATTTTCACTTTAACAACATAAAAAGCCAACAACAAAGCCAAAACAATAAATAAAATTAATTTTAAATTTAACAAATCTTTTACTTCTTTGATATCCGTTTGAACAACATTTTGTATCATATCAGAGTCTATAAGCACCCCATAAAAACTAATAAAGTAAACACTTAAAAAAGATGATATTATAAAGAATATAGAGAAAAATTTAGTAAAAAATTTCATAAAAAGTAAAGAGAGAATTGCATGAACTAGTGCAAAATAGACCACAATGAAAACAAAAGTTATAAACCAATTTTGATTGTTTTTTTCATACACAAACTCAAATAAATTAAAATTTAATATTGCAATCATTAAAGAATTTAAGAAAGTAAACCAAAACCAAGTTAATCTAAGCATATAAATCCCACCTTCAAATTTAAGATTTTAATTCTATTAAATTTGTTTAAATAGATTGTAGTTTTAAATCTTTTTATGCTATGATTTACACTTTTAATGAAAATTTTAAGGAAAATAATGAAACTACTTTCATGGAATGTCAATGGCTTAAGGGCTATTTGTGATAAAAATGCACTTGATTGGATAGCACAAGAAAAAATTGATTTTATAGGTTTTCAAGAAATCAAAGCACATGAAGATAAATTTCCTAAAAAAATTTATGAATATCCTTTTAAACACATGTATTTTAATTCTGCTAAAAGAGCGGGATATTCTGGGGTAATGAGTCTTTGTAATTTTGATAGCGAAGTAAAAAAATGCGAATTTTTTGATGATGAAGAAGGCAGGGTTTTAGAACACCGCTTTAAAAATATCGCACTTTTTAATATCTATTTTCCAAATGGTCAAAAAGATGAAGAGCGTTTAAATTTTAAGATGAAATTTTATGCAGATTTTTTAGTGTATTTAGATAAGCTTTTAAAGGATGGATTTGAAATTATTATTTGTGGCGATGTTAATACCGCTCATAAAGAAATCGATCTTACCCATCCAAAAGCCAATGCCAACACTTCAGGTTTTTTACCTATAGAAAGAGCTTGGATTGATGATTTACTAAAACTTGGTTTTATAGATACTTTTAGAGAAATTAATGGTGAAATCAAAGAAAAATACTCGTGGTGGAGCTATAGAATGAAAGCAAGAGAAAGAAATGTGGGTTGGAGGATCGATTATTTTTTCATTTCAAAAGGTTTAAAAGATAAACTTAAAAACGCTTTCATAAGAGATGATATTTTTGGCTCTGATCACGCACCTGTAGGCATAGAAATAGATATTTAATATCCCAAAAAATGGGATATTATTTTTTAACAAATTTTTTTGCTTTTTCCCAAAGTCTTACACCGAGCTTTTTAGCTTTTTTGGAATTTAAATCTTTGTATTTTTCACTAGCAATTTTTTCTAATTCAAAAATTTCTTGTTTAAAACGATTTAATTTTCTTTGAGTAAGTTTATTAAAATCATTAATCTTTGGATTTCTCTTAATATCATTTAAAACTAGTATTAGTTGTTCTCTACTTTCACTCGCAAGACGTCTAAATTTAGCAAAAAGATTATCAAGTTCATGTTCTAGCAAATTCTCAACTATACTCTTACAAGGATCATTTTGCAGTTGAATCTCTTTTTTTAAAAGAGCAATAAAATCATCTTCTATACCTATTAGTTCTTTGCTTTTTAAACTAACATCTTCTTCAAAATTTGCATAAGTTAATGAAGCTTTAAATTTTTCCATTGCTAAAACAATACCATCTCTTGTGCCTTTAATCACACCTAAACAAAGATCTTTTGCATAAGCCATAGATTCATTAGCTATTTCAAAAGCGGTATTTAAAATAATACTTGAAATTTGTAAAATTCTTTCTTTTTCAAAATGAGCTTCACAAATGGCATTATATACGAGATTTTTAGCTATTTCGCTACTTGTAAGTTCTATATCTTCAGCCTTTTCTAATGTGGTTAAAAAAGCACTTTCAGCGGTTTCTTTTAAAATTCCAAGCATTTCTATATCAAATAAAATAGCATCATTTAAACCACCGCTAAATTCATCACAAAAAGAACATTCTTGTAAAATACTCTCGAATTCAAAAAAATTATCGCTGATTTGATTTTTAATCAAATTCTTTTGATTTTCAATCTGTTTGTTTAATAATTCAGCTTCACTAATATACTCATAAAGCGAATTTTGAGCATCTGCAACACTTGCTTTTACCAGAGCCTTAATAACCTTTGAAACATTTTCATCGTCACAAAAATCAAGTTTTTTTAAAATAGTTAAAAATTCAACCAAAAGAGAATTTAAAACTTTTTTTGTTTCATGAGGATTATGTGAAATTTGTTTATATGCAAGATTAAAACTCAAGTCCTCAAGTAAATCACTTGCTTCATCTTTACCGAGATTTGACAAAGAATTTTCAAAAATAATTAAAGTATTTTTCATTTTTCCTTCTTTCTTAAAGCACAAATTTTGCTTTAGCTTTTAATTTATCAAATATATCCAAACGATCTTTTTTGCTATCCACATAAACATTTAATAAATAACTTTGATATTTTCCGCTCGCACTTGAATTCGAATGTTCAAATTTATATTCTCTTTGACCTAAAATTTCTTGAAAAATTTCACTTGCCTTAACATGTACCTCAAAAATCACCTTATAATCCCAAAAAGTAGGATAATTGATCTGAGGTTCTTTTTTAAGATCGCACAAATTTACCACTTTTGCCTCCTTCTTTGCTTTCAAGCACTATATCCGTAATCCTCATTGATTTATCTATAGCCTTGATCATATCATATATAGTTAAAAGTCCTATACTAACCCCACTTAAAGATTCCATTTCAACACCTGTTTTACCTTCACACTTAACTGTTACAATAAGCTTAAACGCACATTCTTTAACAAATTCCACAATATCAGTTTCGACTTTAGAAAGCATCAAAGGATGGCACATAGGAATAATTTCACTTGTTTTTTTAGCCCCCATTATAGCCGCAACAATAGCTGTTTGAAGAACAGGGCCTTTTTTTGCAGTATTGTTTTTAATTACATCAAAAGCTTCTTGACTCATATATATCATACCACTAGCTGTGGCTATTCTTGAAGTAATATTTTTATCGCTTACATCTACCATTTTAGGATGATTGTTTTCATCTAAATGACTTAATTTCATAAATTCACCTTTTAAAAAATTATAAAAATTATAGCAAAACCAAACAAATTTAAGATAAAATAAGCTTTGTATTTTTATTTAAGGAGAAAACAATGGCTTATGAAGATGAAGAAGATTTAAATTACGATGATTATGAAAACGAAGATGAAGAATATCCACAAAATCACCATAAAAATTATAATTACGATGATGATGATTACGAATACGATGATGATAACAATGATGATGATTTTTATGAGATGGATTAAAATACAAAATTTTCATCTTTAAATTACAAGCAATGTCTTCACAGGGCTTGTAATTTATATCTTAATAATACCCAACGCACATACTCTCAGTGATTTTAATACGCTTTTCAAAAGGAGCTGGACTAAAAAAATGGCATTTTTCTATATAAATATGCTGATGATAATTTAGCCCTAAAAAATCATAAAATTTTTTTAGATTAACAAATTTAATCCCACAAATCTCCTTAAGCTCTAAAAGTTTATAAATAGAAGAATTATTTTTTTCCACTAAATGAGAGGGGGCTAACCCAGTAAAAGAACAAAAAGCACTTGCCAATACAAAACCATTTAAACCGCTACATTGCCTTAAAGCTTGCTGATGTTTTTCTAAAATGCAATTCCTATGCAAAAATACAATTCTTGTTCCTTGATATCTACCTATTTCTACATTTTTCCAAAATTTATAAGCATTTTTTGAAATTCCAGCAAAACGATGAAATTCAGCGTTTAAAATATAGTGATCTAAAAATTCATTAGGAGGCAAGATTAAACTTTTCATCACTACAATTTAGAGCCCTAAAAGAGCTCTTTAATCTTCTTTGTTTAAATTTTCCTTAGCTTTGCTAGGAAGCTTAGATAAAAGATTATTTAAATCAAAATTAATTCCTTGAGTTTTTGCCTCTTCAAGTAAAGCAACTGCAGCTTTTGCGTTAAATGGAGAAGAGCCATCATGTGGAGCAAAAAGATGATCTGTTATTGCTAGAGCATAAGCGGATTTTTTCACTTCTTCGCGAGCAGCGTGAGGAGTGCGAACAAAACATATACTTTCAATCAAAACATCATCAAAATTCCAACGATGCAACAAAAATCCCAAGAAAGAAATATGATCTACACCTAAAAATTCATTCTCCGCTAAAGCAATATTTTCAATTTTAGTTTCATTTAAAAAAGTTAAAAATTCTTTCTCTCTATGATTTTGTATAAGAAAATTTGAAAAAATAACAATGCCAAGTCTTAAAAGCATTGCACAAGGAACTAAAAGATGAGAAAGTTTTTTATCTTCATTATTGAGCCAATTTGTGATAAAAGTTGCCTCTTCGTTGCAATTTCTTAAAAAAACTTGAGTATCCAAACCATATGGTGAAACATCTATTTTAAAACTATCTTTAATAGAATCAGCAGTAACTATGTTGATGATATTACCAACACCTAATAAAGTAATCACTTGATTTATAGTTGTAATTTCTCTTGTAAAACCATAATAAGGAGAATTTGCAAGTTGCAAAAGCTTAGCTGTCATTAAAGGATCACTTGAAATGATTTCAGCAACTTTCATGGTTTCTATATTTGAATTAGCCTCATTTACATATTTTCTTAATTTACTCACAGTATCAGGCAAAGGTGGCAAAACTTCAACGCTTTTTAATAAAAGCTCGTTCATATCTCCGATCATATTTAATACATCCTTATTTAATATTCAATGTTCTTCATAGATTTACAATTATATCTAAAATTTAATTTACTTATTGCACAAAGTGAATATTTAACGCTTGATTAAGTATAGTTAATTTGTAGATAAAATATCTAAAAAATACAAAATCAAAAATTTTAAATTTTTATCCAAAATATAAAAACTAAAAAAATACACTTTTAAATTTATTTTAAATATAATTTACAAATACCACAAAAATATTTACAACATTTCATACAAATTTACTCTCATTAAATCAATTTTTTATATAAAATAAAATTTAAATTGAAATTTTATAATTATA
>NZ_MJWS01000018.1:0-1146 GCF_001762365.1 Campylobacter sp. BCW_6873 | reverse complement strand
ATCTTGATCTAATTCTCCAAAGTAAAAAGGATTGTTAGGAAGTTCATTTGATCCTGTAAGGAGGGTGGAGTTTAGGAAGATTTTTATATCTAAACTTTTAAAATCTATTTGATATTTTTCTTCTATGTCCTTTATATCCAAAACACTTCTATCTTTTGCAAAAATATCACAATGATTATCATAAATATGGATCAAATTTGACATAGAGATGAAAGAAGTATTGTTAGAATTATCTTGCAAATCTTGTAAATTTACTTTATCTAAGAATATGATTTTTATATTATTTGTCTTTAATACTATGGTATTGGTATTTTTATCATAAAATTGCTCTATGTTAAATACTTCGTTTAAAATTAAATTAACATCATTTTCCTTAGTATTAAAGCTTTGATTATTTAGATTATCTTGTAAGGAAATTTCTTTATTTAAATAGTCTTGGATATCTTTTATTTTTTCATTTCTTTTTTCTTTTAAAGTATTGATAGATTTATAAAGCTTTTTTCTAGTATCAAGATAGGTATCATTGAGCTTTTCTTTATCTAGGATGAAGATTTTTGTGAAAGTAGAATTATAGCCTAGATTGTTTATAGCGGTAGCTTGGGTGAAAAGCTCTTCTTGATTATAATTTATAGCTATGGAATTTTCACATTGATATAAGGCTTTTAAGTATGCTATGGATGAATTTTTATCTATTGTGTCTATTTCATCATTGTTTATAAAAGCAAGCCTTGTTATAAATAATTCTCTATCCATTTTTTTCTAAATATTTAAGATAAATGAATATTATATCAAATATATTAAATTTTTGATAGTCTTTAAAATATATACATCAAATATGCACTTGCAATTAATATAATAATATTGCATAAAAACCCTATAAGCCAACTTAATTTTTTGCGTTTTTCTTCTGTGCTATAACATTTAAATAAATAAGCTTGTAATAAACAAGGAAGTATAAAAAATGTGGTTGTAAAAAAAAACATAGTTATACAAGTCAAAAATCCAAAATAATTATATGCTTTATATTCTTGCGGTGACAATTCTTTAGCTTCTAGAGAGCTAAGTAATGTAAGATCCCTAGAGGTTTCAAGATCATAAGTAAGATAAAATACAATAACAATAGCCATAAAAAAGATAATAAAAGAT
>NZ_MJWS01000017.1:0-11000 GCF_001762365.1 Campylobacter sp. BCW_6873 | reverse complement strand
CAAAATACCCTAGAATCTTATTATACTTTAGGAAGTTCATTTAACTTACACATATTCCTAAATTGCCAATAACTAGGCTCTAAATAATAAGAATAAGGAGTATAATAAAAGATAATTAAGCCTATACCTCCAAGAAAGACTAAAAACTTTGAAACGCTTTTTGTAGATTTAAAGATGATTTTATAAATAAATTTTAATATAAGATAAGAAAGAATAGTAGAAATTATAATAAGAAGTAATATATATGTCATGGGTTATCTCCTTAGATTCTCTATTTTATTAAAATTAAGATGTAATTTTGTGGTTTAGTGTTAGCAGTATAACTTTTTCTTTATCATTAAAATAATAGAGCTTGTTTTTTCATATATTTTTATCCTTTTATAGGTTTTGCATTTGATTTTTATTCTAGCTGTAAAATAATTTTTATTTAATTTTACTCATAACAAATAAATTGATATTTAAAAATTTAGTATATTTATTCTATATGTGTTAAATTTTTTATCAATACGGATATATTATTATCCACTTTAAGATTATTGGTTTCTAAATTGAAAATTGCATAGCTTAATACTCCTAATATAATCAATGCTGGCACAACGATAATAAGTTTTTTAAAATACAATCTTATAAATTTTTGCCAAATATTTTCTTTCAAACCAGTTTTATATGCTTTATTAAAAGCTAACTCTTCTTCTATCTTATAAACCGGTTTTAAAGATGTGGCAATATTATTGCAAAAATGAATTATTTTTTCATCTCTATCCTTAGTCTCATTATATTTTCCTTTATAACCAAGAATCAAACAAGCATAGATAAATTCCAAAAAATCTTTAAACTTAAAAGGGTTATTAATCCAAGATGATGCAATATCATAAAAATTATTTCCACCTAAAGTTTCATCAAATAACCTTACAGTTAGAGTATTGTGAGCCCAAAAATTAATAAAAAGTTCATTTTTCATTAAGCTTTCATCTATAAAGACACAAAGACAATATTTGAATTTAATAATTTCTTTTTCATCATATTCTTTACATATACTTAATTTAGCGGTTATATCTAAAATTTTATTAATCAATGTTTCTCTAAGTTGATTAATACTACTTGTATCCATAGAGCTTATTTTTGAAAGTCTATAAGAAAGCAAAAGCAACTCCAAAGAATAATCAATAATTTTATTGTTTTTTAAACCATCAAAATCTGAATCAAGAAGTAAGCTTAATGCCTTTTTTTCTTCATTTATTTCTTTCATTGAAATACCGCCCACATTATAATATCAGGGTTTTTTATATTGTTGGTCAAGTACATACTAATGATACTTTCATTTTTAAAATCTTTAAACAGTTGATCTCTTTTATCTAATTTATAATAAACATAACCATTTAAATAAGGAATGCTAGATGGAACATTAGGTACTTGATCTACATTTAAGCCCTCAAGCTGAGTTGCGACTATATTTTTAATTTTACTTTGAGTATGTATCTTGCTTTGAATTTTAAAATTATTAAGTAGATATTCTGTAGTAACATCTGCACGAATTGCGAAATAAATTTCACTTTCTTCTAAAATTCCCGAATTATCAAAAATAAAATCATAAAAACCATTGCCATTAATACTGGTCTTAGCTATAAAATATTTAGGGCTTGTGATTTTAGAAAATAACAATCTTAGATTATTCATCATATTTAAAAAAGTATTATAAAGATTATCGTGTTTATAAGGAATAAAATCTAAAAAAGATTCTTCGTTGCTAAAAGCTGCAAGCTCTCCTTGAAATTCTAAAAATTTTTCGTATAAAAATTCAGGATGTATTTTATCTTTTTTTGATAGATGTGAAAATATTAAATACCATTTTTTTAAAAGATTAAGGGATAAAAAAGTGCTAAAATCCAATGTATTTTTTGTTTGATCGATTCCTTTAAAAACATTAGATAGAACTTTTTTATGTTGATTGATTGAAAAAATAATTTCTTCCAAAAAGGATCTTATGGTAGATATTTTGCTGATATTTAAGCAAGTGGGTATAAAATCACTTTCTAATTCAATTTTTTTATTGATATCAATATTTTTAATTTTTGCAATTGGTAATTCAAGTTCATCAGGAGTTGAATTACCTAAAATGCCAAGTTTTAATCTTAAACTAGCAAGAAGTAAATCTTTTTTCTCTTGCGTAAAAGTCAGATTTTCAAGTTCGTACTCATCTTCAATTTTGTCCATTACATTAGATTTTGAATCATCATAATTTCTTAAAGCAATACTATTTCTAAGACATATAAACTTTGAATTTGGAAAAGTATTTCTTAAAGATAAATCAGCAATATCAGTAACTCCGATAGGAATTTTTAATACCACAACTGAATCAATTAAAGATTCATAATTGATTTCAATAGGCTCAGGCAACAAATCTTGCTCAGGTGCATTAAAAATGCTTCCATCTTGTGCGATACCTGAAATTTTAGAAAGTGCAATTTTTCCTTGCAATAACATCTCTTGAGAAAATTCCAAGTCTATTATTCCATATAAATTACTATATATATTTATAGTTTTAAGATCTATATTTCTATTAAAAAATCTTTCTTGCTGCTCAAAATGGGTTTGTCCAATATTAAGTCCATCAAACCAAGCAACTTTTAATTTATTTGCCATATATTATTCCTATTTAATTCTTTTGATACCTTCTTTGGATATTTCAAATTTTAAATACTTATTCTTCCCAAACCCATTTGCATCTTCGGTCTTTGCCCATATTTTTGTTGTTTTTTTTGTATTATTTGCAAATAATACAAGAATGCCTACATAAGGAACCTCTTCTTCATCTACTTTAACCGCGATAATATTGTCTTTAGGTGCAATTTGCGTTTTAATAGAATCAAGTTTATCCTTGCCTAGTACCCCCTCTTCTCTAGTAGCCAAATCTATATCACTTGCTTCTTCAAATTTTTTAATATCCTTAAGTTGATATACAATAGCCGTAACAGGAACATCATCATGTCTATTATTAAGATTGGAATTCTCTACATTATTTATCTTAACACTAACAACACTTGAGCAAGCGCAAAAGAATAGTGGCAATAAAAAAAATAAACTTTTTTTACAAAACATGAAACTAAAGTATCCTTTCTATCTTAGAATATATAATTTATGATTAATTGAGTAAATTTTTTAAAAAATTAACATAATATTTTTTAAAATTTAATTATAATGAGGCAAATTTTTGGAGGAATTAAATGTATTTTTGCGATCAATTGAAAAATAATTTAGATGAACTACAAGAATTTCAGTTACTTGAAGATGAGATGTCAAAATATAAGACTTTAAACCATGAAAATATTTCTTGGGATAAAGTTTATCAATATTCTCAGTTTATATTATTAAATCATTCTTTAAATTTTAAAATTTGCAACTATTTTCTTTTATCGTGTTTTAATTTAAACAATGAAGAATGCTTTGAAAAGCTTTTGCTTCTTTTTCAACATTTAAAAAAACTTATAGATGAAAATAATGCTTATATATTAGCTCAAAAGCGAAAAATTCAAAATTTTATTCAAAATTTTATTCAAGAATACAATAAAACAAAAGTGCTTATATCATCTGAGATTGTTAATCAATTTATTACTTTATTTTCCGAATTTGAAAATTTACTATCTTGCAATTTTGCAAAAATTGAAATTGCTCAAGTTGCACCACAACTTCCAAAATCTCCTGTAACTCAAGTATCTGTAAACATTAGAAGCGATAATATTAACTCTTTAAACGAGAGAGAATATAAAAATTTTTATCAAAAACTTGCATTTGAGCTTTTAGAAGAGGATGAAAATAATCTCAATATCTACGCTTTATTCACCCAAGCAATGTGGGGAAAAATCAGGTGTTTGCCTGAATGTAATAATGAAAAAATTACTAAAATAAGAAAACCTGATGCAGATATAATTCGCATATTACTTTCTGATAAAGAAAATGATATAGAACATATTAAATGTTTTATGCATGAACTTATTTTAAATCCTTTTTGGATAGAGGGTGTACAACTCTTTTGTGATTTTTTAGAAAAAAAGAAAAAAAATAAACAATTAGACATTCTTATAATATTAACAAGTGATTTTATTTCTAAATTTGATACTATTGAACTTCTCCGTTTTCAAAATGGTGATTTTATCTGCAAAGAAGAAGTTTATAAATATTTTGTTAAATCCAAAGAAAATAAAAAAAGTTTTTTTTCAAGTAAAAAAACTGACAAAGAACATACATTACAAGATTTTGAGCAAATGCTGATGAATATTGATAAAGAAAATTTTAATAATTCTATTATGAATAATATTAATTCCTTGCTAGATATGGTAAAAATTTTTGAATCAAAAGGAATGAAAAAGAACTCTAAAATTTTAAATATATACTTAGTAGAGTTAATGGAAAAAACTCTACTAAAAGATTATCTAGCCGAAGAATATGAAAACGCAAAAAATAAAATTAAATGATGCAAGATTAAATTTAGCAAATTTTAATATAATAATTAAGCTAAAATTTTTATTTTTAAGGATTTAAAATGTCAGATGGATCTCATGCTCCAAAGGAACGAATTAATATTACATATAAAGCTAAAACTAATGGACAAAATGAGGATGTGGAGCTGCCGTTAAAATTAATGGTAATGGCAAATTTAAAAGGAAAAAACGAAACCCCCTTAGAAGAAAGAGAAATTTTGCAAATTAACAAGATCAATTTTGATCAAGTTATGAGAAAACTCAATATAACAACGAGTTTTAGCGTAAAAAATACTCTTGGAACAGGAGCTGAAGAGCTTGATGTTAAGCTCAATATTGCTAGTATGAAGGATTTTTCTCCAGATAGCTTAGCTAAACAAATACCTGAGTTAAACAAATTATTGCAGCTAAGAGAAGCTTTAATGGCTTTAAAAGGTCCTATGGGTAATATTCCTGATTTTAGAAAAGCTGTTTTAGAAGCGTTAAAAAATGAAAAAACTAAAGAAAAGTTACTTTTAGAAATTAAACAAGAAGAGCAAGGAAATTAAAATGGCAAATACCAAAGTAATTGATACGCCAATTATTGAACAAATTATGGAGAAAAGCAAATACTCTAAAACTGATGAAAGTTATAGTATTGCCAAAAGAGGTGTTGCTGAATTTATTTCAGAAATTGTAAAAAGCGATAATGCCGAAGAAAAAATCAATAAATTTGCACTTGATGAAATGATAGCCCATATTGACCATTTACTCTCAAAACAAATGGATGAAGTTTTACATAATGAAGAATTTCAAAAACTTGAATCTACTTGGCGTGGACTTAGATTTCTGGTTGAAAGAACTGATTTTAATGAAAATATAAAAATCGACCTATTTGATATAACAAAAGAAGAAGCCTTAGAGGATTTTGAAAACAATCCAGATATAACACAAAGCGTTGTTTATAAAAATATATATTCTTCAGAATATGGACAATTTGGAGGAGAGCCTGTAGGAGCAATCATTGGAGATTATCAACTTGGATCAGCAAGTCCTGATATGACTTTTTTAAATAAAATGGCTAGTATTGCGGCTATGAGTCATTCTCCCTTTTTAACATCTTTTGGACCAAAATTTTTTGGGCTTGATGATTATTCTGAACTTGCGAATATTCAAGATTTGCAAGGTTTGCTAGAAGGTCCTCAATATACAAGGTGGAGAACTTTTAGAGAAAATGAAGACTCTAAATATACAGGCTTACTAGTGACAAGATTTTTAGCAAGAAGCCCTTATGATCCTGAAGAAAACCCTATTAAAAGCTTTAACTATAAAGAAAATGTTCATGCTTCGCATAATCATTTATTGTGGGCTAATTCTTCGTATACTTTTTGCACAAGATTAACAGAAAGCTTTGCTAAATATAGATGGTGTGGAAATATTATAGGACCAAAAAGTGGAGGGACTGTTAAGGATCTGCCTACTTATCTTTATGAAAATTTTGGAACTATACAATCAAAAATACCTACAGAAGTTTTGATTACAGATAGGAGAGAGTATGAACTTGCTGAAGCAGGTTTTATAACTTTAACATTAAGAAGAGATAGTAATAATGCAGCATTTTTTTCAGCAAATTCTCCATTAAAACCAAAGATATTTCAAAATACCCCAGAAGGTAAAGAAGCTGAAACAAATTATAGACTAGGAACTCAGCTTCCATATATCTTTTTAATTTCAAGATTGGCGCACTATTTAAAGGTTTTACAACGAGAAGAAATAGGGAGCTGGAAAGAAAGAAGCGATATCGAAAATGGTCTTAATGAATGGATTAGACAATATATTTCCGATCAAGAAAATCCACCTTCTGAAGTAAGAAGTCGTCGTCCATTCAGAGCAGCACAAGTGAAAGTTGATGATATACCAGGAGAGCCAGGATGGTATAAAATAGGACTAAGCGTCCGACCTCATTTTAAATATATGGGTGGTAATTTTGAACTTTCTTTAGTAGGAAAATTAGATAAAGAATAATGTCTCTACTCGATAAGTTAATACATGAGCTAGATGATCAAAATACTCATGTTCCTTTCTATCAAAATGATTTTGAGGATGTAAAGAATAATATAAAAGTTTTGCTCAACTCTAAGATTAATGACTGTTATACCGCGAAAGATTTAGGGATGCCAAATATGACTGACATTAATCTTAGTTCTAGCGAATTATGCATATCAATGGCTAAGGAAATAAGAAAGTTAATTGATAGTTATGAAAAAAGAATACGAGTTGTTTCTATTACTTATGATAATAGCTTAAGCCCTTGGCAACTTTCTTTTATTGTAAAATGTTTTTTTCAAGAGGATCGTTTTAAGGAATTTAGTATAGAAATTATTTTTAAAAATAATAGATATTGTGAGGTTAAATGAAAGATAATATCTTTTATTATCAAAAAGAGCTTGAATATCTATATGAAACTAGGGAACATTTTGTAAAAAATTATCCAAAACTAGCTCCATTTTTAGCTTACAATAGCAAAGATCCCGATGTAGAAAGAATTATTGAAAATTTAGCCATCCTAAGTTCTAAAATTCACCAAGAACTTGATGAAAATATCCCGCATATTGCAGAATCTTTAATCAATATAGTTTCTCCAAACTATACAAATCCCATACCCTCATTATGTATGCAAGAATTTAAACTTGAACAAAATAGCAAAGAAAATAAACTTACTATTCCAAAAGGAACCGTTGTTAAATCAAAACCTATAGATAAATGCATTTGTGAATTTAAAACTGTTTATGATGTCTATCTTTACCCTATTTCGATAAATGAGGTTTTTGCATCAAGTAAAAACCAAGACTATACTTTTAATTTAAAATTACAAATAGATAAAGCAGAAACAAAAATAAGTGATTTGGGCTTAGAAAAAATTAATTTATATTTAGGTAACGATACTTACATGTCTACTACTTTATTATTATATATACATTCTTATTTGAAAGAATTAAAAATTCAATGTTTGGAAACTGATGAAGAATTTTTTCTTAATACTTACGATATTGAAAAAATAGGATTAAATCCAGATGAAAGTAGTTTATCTTATAATGATTTAGGCTTTGAAGCTTTTTCTTTGTTAAGGGAATATTTTTTTATGCCCCATAAATTTAATTTTCTAAGAATTAATAACTTAGATATTTTAAATAATTGCCAAGGAAGAACAATTAATATTGAATTTAAATTCTCTAAACCATTTCCTGCAAATTGCATATTTAGAAAAGAATTGTTTTCTTTAAGTATGACGCCTATTATCAATATCTTTGCAAAAAGCGCAGAACCTCTTATAAATAATCATAAAAAAGATAGTTATCGAATTTTTGTTGATAGAAGCCAACCTAAAGCTTATGAGATTATACAAACATTGCAAGTTAAAGCACACAATAGCGAAGGGGGTAAAAGATTATTAAAAAACTATAAGAGTTTTGAACGTTTTGAATTTTTAAAAGATAATCAAAAAGACTTTTATAGCATAAATACTAAAAAGAATTCTAAAGGAGAAGTATTTAGCGAAATTTCCTTTTTCTCCTCTTATTTAATGGATGAAACTATAAGCATTGATCTTTTATGCTCCAATGGAGATCTGCCTTCAAGATTAAAAATAGGAGATATTAATAATTGTAATTTAAAAGGTGTTGATACTAAAAATATCGAAATTCCAAGTGAAGCGAGAAGATGCAGCGTTGATGGCAATTTATTGTGGAAACTTGTTTCTGTATTATCTTTTTCTTATCAAACCATATTAAGTAGAAAAGCTTTTTTTGGTGTATTAGAAAGCTATAGTTTTTTAGATAATCAGTTAAATTGGAAATCTTATGAACTTTTAAAAGAATCTATAGTTGATATTCAAAGCAAAAGCACTTATCTAATTGATGAAAATATTACAAAAAAAGGAACAGTGGCTATTTTTAGTATTAAGGATTCTAAGTTTTATACTTTAGGTGAAGTCTATTTACTAGGATTAGTTATATCCAAATTTTTAGCATCTTTTGCTAGCATTAATTCCTTTTGTGAATTAAAGATAAAATGTCTTGATTCAAAAGAAATTCTGCATTATCCTGCTTCTTTTGGAAAAAAAGCTTTAATATGAATGATCCAACTTCATATAGTTTTTTTAAACTTATAAGAAAGCTAGAAAAAAATTATGGGAAAAAAAATATATTTTTAAGAACCAATAAAAGTTTAAAGCATCCAAATAAAGATTTAGAAAAAATTATTTTTTCAGATCAATCATTTATAGAATTATTTGTAAATTTTATGGGCTTACATGGAGTTTCCTCACAACTTCCTTCATTTATGTTAGATAAATTATCCAGAAATGAAGATGGAGAACAAGGTTGGACTTTATTTTTTGATTTTTTTAATCACTATTTACTTTGGATATTTTTCGATGTTATTGGCTTAAAAAATTATCCAAGATCTTTTAATGATAATTTTAAAGACTCTATTTCTCAAATTTTATTTAATATATTAGGAATTAAAGAATACGATATTGCAAAAAAATATTTACCATTTGCACCTTTATTATTGAGCTTAAGACGTCCAAAAACATATATAGAAAGAGTTTTGCAAGTTAATTTTAAACTAAAAGACAAATTATCAATCATTGAAAATTTGCCTCACCAAATTTTAATCTCTGATACTCAAAGAAATAAACTGGGCGTAAAAAATCATGCCTTGGGGAGTAATTTCATACTAGGTGATAAATTTACCTCTTATCAAAATAAAATAGCAATTTATATAAAAGATATTTCATATCAAGAAGCGATTAAATTTATGCCCAATGGAACTAAACATGATGATTTAAAAAATAGCATAATGTTTTTAACAAATAATGAATTTTGTGTTGATTTATATCTTAAAATCAACTATTCTTCAGAAATGAAGTTTGTGTTAGGAGAAGAAAATACCGCCAAACTTGGCTGGGCAAAAATCTTAGGAAACACGCAAAAAAAATTCACCATAGTATATATGAAACTTTATGAATAAATATTCATAATCATAAAACACACTCAAATTTACCCCAACTATGCTACAATATTTACAAAAAAAATATAAATAAAAATTTAATCACACTTATAAGCTTTGTATTTGATAAATCTTATTACCACATTAAGGAGAAAAAATGGCCTCAAATTCCTTTATGAGTCTTAATATATCAAATTCTACTTCAAATCCCCTACCCTTTAAAATCACTAAAGCCATCATCAAAGAAAGTCTTGAAGAACTTTTTTCTATAGAATGTGAAGGTTTTTTTGAAAGTTTAGATGAAAGCTTATTTAATCTAAGTCAAGATTTTAATTTTCATCCTAATGTTTTAATCGATCAAGAAGCTATTTTAAGTATCCATAATCCTTATGAGAATAATACCTTAAACTTTGATAACAATGAAGTAAAAAACTATAAGGGAATTATCACTTATATAAAATATCTAGGTATTAATCATGAAAGTGCTTTAAATATTAATGATAGCACTTCAAATACTAAGCAAATACAATACAAGCATTTTTTTTCTTTTAAGCTTCAATCAGTCTTGATAAGACTTTCTTTAAATAAAGCCAATCGTATTTATACTCATACTAATATTATAGAAGTAATTAAACAAACCCTTGGTTTTTATCAAGATATCTTACATAAAGAAATTGATTATTCTAATATACATTTTAATTATGAAGAACAAGAACTCATCTCTCAATACAATGAAAGTGATTTAGACTTTATTACAAGATTAAGCCATAATAATGGAATCTTTTTTTATGAAGATGAGAACACTATTTATTTTTGTGATGTATATAAAAATGTAAAAAATAAAGAAATTGAGTATAATCCTAATGTTAATAATATTTTAAATCAAGCTTGTATTTCTTCTATTTATAAAGAGCAAAGTTTAAGAACTAATTCTTTTACACATTCTAGTATTAATGCCAATACTCCTTTAAATCTTTTATCTTTACACTCTAGTAAAGTTCCTTATGAACAAGAACTTAATAACAAAGCTTATTATAATGAACATTTTTATGAGAGTGAATATTCTTTTACAAAAAGCATTGATTTAAAGACTAAGCCTTCTCTTAAAGAAAAAAGAGCCTTAGTATTAAATGAAAGCTTACTAGCAAAAAGTAATATTTATCATCTTAGCTTAGGAGATTTTATCACTTTAAATTATAAGGAGTTTAATCATCAAGAAGAAATAAAAAATCAAGACGAAGAAAAACAAGATAAAGCTTCTTTGTTTAAAGACTTTATTATTATTGCTAATACTCAAATCTTAATTGATGATGCCATCTTAGCTAATTCTATTAATACGAATGGTCATTTAAATTTAAAAGATTTAAATTTAAGTAAATCTTATTCTAATACTTTAACTTTATTAAAAAAGAATATTATCTTTACTCCAAGTTTTAAAGCTAAACCTAAAGCTCCTAATAGCACTCAAGGTATTGTTATAGGAGAGAGTAAGGATATAGAAAGTGAGAGAAATACTATTTATACTGATGA
>NZ_MJWS01000016.1:0-2340 GCF_001762365.1 Campylobacter sp. BCW_6873 | reverse complement strand
CACATTATAAGCTTTATCTTTAAAATCAAGCTTAGTGATAAAATCTTTACTATAAAGTTTAAAATCCAAACCATAAGGAGTGAATTTTTGATAGTCTTTAAAGATTTTCATATACAACATACACACCCGCCATTAATATAGGATTGCACACAAACCCTATAAACCAACTTAATTTTTTGCGTTTTTTTCCTGTACTATAACATTTAAATAAATAAGCTTGTAATAAACAAGGAAGTATAAAAAATGTGATTACTAAAAAAATAAAAGTTATACCGCCTAAAAAATCAAAATAATTATATGCTTTATATTCTTGTGGTGATAATTTTTCAATTTCTGGAGGACCCAGCAATACAAGTGATCTAGAAGTTTCAAGATCATAAGTAAGATAAAATACAATAACAATAGCCATAAAAAAGATAATAAAAGATATTGAAAAATAAGATTTTACAAATTCTTTTATATTAATCTTAATCCAATAATTTAAAATAGAAAAGACAATAAGAACGCTTAGAGCTATAAGATAAAATTCTATAACACTACAAGCAAGAATAAATCCTATCAAACCCCAAAAAATAGAAAGTATAATATCTTCTCCCATTTAAACCCCTGTATTATAAAGCACATTATAAGCTTTATCTTTAAAATCAAGCTTAGTGATAAAATCTTTACTATAAAGTTTAAAGTCCAAACCATAAGGAGTGAATTTTTGATAGTCTTGATAATCTTGATTGTAAATATAATATTGTTTAGTTTTTGGGGATTGTAGAATATCAGCAAAGGTTATTTTGGGTATGCGCTTCAAGTACCATTTTGGACTATAAGTTCCCATCTGTCTTGTAGAGCCCCAAATACTAAAACTCTTTTCATTAAAATCCCAAGCTCCAACAGGTTGTCCTAGCTTGATAAAATTTCCCTTATCATCAAATTCATGTCCTTGATCTAAAAAATCAAAGCTATCATAAACATAAATAAGCATTTCATCAACGCGGTATGATACCTTTTCTCTATCTCCTTGAATTTCTTTTTTAATGCTTAATTTTGAAGGAACAAAATTAAAAGAAAATTTACCACTACAAGCATAAAGAGATAGATCTTGCATGAGTTCATCATAAGTTTGCTCTAAAGTCTCATATGTATTATAAGTAAGTCCAAATGGCGATGTCGCAAAAATAAATTTATCAAGTCTAGCATAAGAAAAATCTACCTTAAATTTCTCTGCAATATTTATACCTAAATTTTGCCAAATTTGTCTGAAAAACTCATCATCACCCATACCTATATATTGACAATTTAAAGTATCAAGCTCATAGGGCTTACAGTGTAAAATGCGTTTATAATCTTTTGAAATTTCATCATTTTCTTTAATGATGATATAAGATTCTTCATTTTTATCGCTTCGATTTTCTTTTATATCGATAGCAAAATCAAATTTATATTCTCCTTGAGGCAAATTTTTTAATATCAAAATATTATGAGTTTTTCTTAAAATTTTTTCTATTTGCTTTGTAAAATTTTGAGTGTATATGTCTTCTTTTGTATGAAATTTTTTACTTAGTCTTTTTATTATAGGAAAATGAGAATAAAACTTATCCCAATCTAGCGTAGTGTAAAATTTAATAGAACGCCTTTCTTCTCTTACTTCATTTGTTTTATTATCTATATGGCGAGAAAAACGCTCTGAATTTTGCCTTAGTCTTTTCATCTCTTGGGTTTGTGTGTTGTTTGGATAAGGGGTATAATGTAAAATAAGGGGTTCTATACCTTTACTTTGTAAGAAATTTTGTATTTCTTTTAGTCTTTGTTCTGCTTGGGGATTATTAGGCTTATTTTGTTTTACGGGGAGATGATAATTTTGTATTGTATCTATCTTAGGGCTATTTTGCCACAATACTTGAAGTTGATAACTAACAGCCCAACCTAGTGTTGCTATTTCATTATTGCTTTTTTGATAGTATTTAAATTCATTATAACAACACTCTAATTCTGTAGGTAAAACTGTTTCATCATATTGCAAAGTGCTAAAATTTATATTATTAATATAAATTTGGCTCTTTAAAGTTTCTTCATTAATATGTCCTACTGGAACAATGTTTTCCCAAAAAAGTTCTTCATCCATTATTTCATCCTATTGTTTTTATATTTTTTAGAAATTCCTTAAGCATGTTCTCATTTAAATTTATAGAATACCTAGTCCAGCACATTCTAGCATATTTATAAAGTTTCATATATTTGGCTTGTTTTCATATATTATTTTATCCTTTATGATTTGCATTTGAATTCATCTTTAGGAGAAAAATAATAACTAGGTGTATCTTGTTTTATAGTATTATCTTGATCTAA
>NZ_MJWS01000015.1:0-1275 GCF_001762365.1 Campylobacter sp. BCW_6873 | reverse complement strand
AATATTCTTTTTACAAGTAATGAATCCATAGGATTTGAAAGTGATAAAAATACAAGCATGGTAGCTGATAATATCACAACTTATGCAAAAACTATTCATGAGTTAAAAGCCGATAGCGAAGCGACTATACAGGTAGGAGAAACAATTATTAATGCAAAACCTGATTGTGTTATCATTAAAGCAGGTGGAGTTGAAGTAACTATAGACTCTAATGGACTTGTGGTTAGAGGTGGAGAGCTTAAAGCAGAGTAATAAAGGATAAACAATGAATAAACCCTTCTACAAACTTAAAAGATTTTATATACCTTGTATAATAATTATTATAATATTTGCCGTGCTTGCAAAATTACTTTATTCTCCTTTATATACGATTTATTGGGGAATGTATCATTATCCTAAAGTTCAACTAGAATTTAAAAACTTTAAAAAAATGACTTTAAATCCAAGCCCTAAGGATATGATTAAAATTGTAAATGATTACCGACCTAAGCTAGAAGATTTTAAAGATTTAAATGTAAAAATGCAAAAGGCTATTTTTGATTTTAAGGTGGCTAAATTATTTGGATTTGAGGATAGGTATTTTGAAGCTTTTATTAAAAGCTGTGCTGGTAACTTCTTTGTTTTACATGGTAAAGAACAAATTTATTTTAATTATCTTAATTTCATAAGCGGTATAAATTCAACTTCCAATGAAAAGCAAAAATATCTAAACTTAAGAGCATCAACTAGAGATTTAGAAAGACAAATTTTTGAAGAAAAACTTAAATTTATAAAACATTATGAAGAATTTTATGATTACTTAGAGGGTGTAGGTTATTTGGATAAGGGAACAGAATATATAGGTACGGCAATTTCTTTTAAAACATTGATTCAAAATGTATTTTTGTCTAATAATGCTCAATTATGCTCTTTTGAAAATAGAAACTTAATATTTAATCAAATAAAGAGAAATTATACTATATTTATTAACTTAGATCCAGATGGCTCAAAACTTTTTGATAAAACATTAAAAGAAAATTTTAGGAATTATCGTAAAGATATATCACCTTTTCTAGAAGATACAATAAATAAAATTCAAAAGACTTTAGATGAATGTAAATGAAAATAATACCAGTGTTAATAATGAAAATAACACCACTATCAACTTTGAAGAAAGCATAAAAGAAGCTTTAAGAAAAGGGCAAGAAATTGTAGAAAGTAACATAAGGAATGCGATAAATGTCTATTTATAAAGAATGTGAAGTTTGTAAAACAAAAATCAATAAATTACAAAAT
>NZ_MJWS01000014.1:0-2728 GCF_001762365.1 Campylobacter sp. BCW_6873 | reverse complement strand
TATTTCTTTATTTACAATCAAAGAATTAATATAAGTTTGATAAGCATTTTCTAAATCTTCAAAACCAAGTTTTTTAAATTCATCAATACTTTTATAAAGTTCTTTTCTTGCTTGTAAATAAGTATCATTTAGTTTGTTTTTATGAGAGATAAAGATAGTATAAAAACTAGAGTTAAATTCTAATTCTTTTATTGTGTTTTCATCAAATAAAGCTTGCTTATCTTTATCATATAAAACATAATCTTCACAAAAATATAAAGCTTTTAATAGATAGGGTTTTGAATCGATGTTGATGTTGTTGATATTTTCTAAAGATAGTTTTTGTATATAGGCTATTTTTAAATTATTGATTGCTTGTATAGATACAAGCTTATAATTATTATATTCTTGACTAAAATAATTAAGATTTTCTAAAAATATTTTATACTCATTGATATATTCTTTTTCATTTTGTATATTATTTAAATGCTTAAGACTTTGATTGAAAATATTATTATTATAAAAATTACAAGAAAAACTATCAAAATTAAATTCTTTTAACAAATTACTATTTTTATCATCTATAGAACATAAAGGAGTAAAGGAATTTTGTATGTTTTTGTAGTAGGGGTAGAGAGAGTGGGTATTAAATTTATAAGTTTTATTACTTGTGAAAGAATCAATTAAATTAAAAGTAAATTTCTTAGCTTCTTCTCTAGAGTTTTCAATATCTTTTATGTTATCAAGTGTCATTCCCAAATCCATAATGGAGGAGATGATAATTGTTAAATCAGCTATTCTATCTATTCCTAAATTAGCTATAGCTTTGCTTACGCTTTTTTCTTCATCCCAAACTAAAATAAAATTGATAACATCGCCAGTAATAGGAATTTTTTGCAAATTAATCCGCAAGAATTGAAAGTTTCTAAAATAGTATTTCCATAATCTAAAATAGGTTCTATTTCATCCCAAGCTTGTCTAATCTCTTCGGGTATTATTAAGTCATCTTTATCTGACATATTTATTCCTTATATTTTAAAGCTTTCTTTGTAAGCATTAAAGTTTTTTTTGTTTGATTGTAAATTGCAATGAGTTTTAAAATTTCACTCGTTCTTTTTGGAAAAATTTGAATAAAATCATCTTTAAAATCAAATTTTCTTTTTATATTGGTATTAAAATAAGTAAACGCATCACTTTGAAAAAATCGTCCCATTAAAATAATATATTCTTTTCTTTTGATTATTTTTTTATATTTTTGTTCATTTAGTGGTAAATCAATATTTAAGCTTGACATTGCTTTATTGTAAGTAATCAAAGCACCTTGTAAAAGCACAAGCTTATCTTCTTTATTTGAAATTTTATTCATTGTTTTTAAAAGTATTTCTAAAAGTTTTAATGCTTCATTTTTATCATAAGCAAGAGCTGATCTTTGTGGATAATTTTTAGCCTCATTTATAAGTAAATTTGCATTATAAAGAAAGGTTAATTGATTGATATTTTTAAGAGAGAAGATATCTTTGTTTGAACTTTCAATATACTTTAAAATTTCTTTATTTTCTTGTTTGCTCTGCTCTATAAGCTTAGAGGAAATATTAGTATAATCCTTTGCAATTGCGTTTTTTTGCAAAATTTGATCTGCTAAAACAAAAGAGTTTTGTAATTTTTCTTTCTGATTTAATGTCAGACTATTTTCTATTTGCTTATAATGAGAATTTCTTAAGCTTTCAAGGTTTGAAATATCGTTTTTTTGCACAGAAAAAAAGTTTTTAAAAAAATTCAAATCAAGTTTTAGATAAAAAAGTGCTTCATTAATATAGATGATATAGCTTAGTGTTTTTAATTCTTCTTTGTTCAGATTAAAATAAATCGCCTTAAGTTCTTCTAAGTTTTGTAAATATTCTTTTCGGGTAAGGTTGTTATAGTAGTATGTTTGATTGTTTATGTTGCATTTAAAATTAACTTGATTTAAATTTGCATTTTGTATAAATTTTAAATCCTCATCGCTCAACTCATCAGTGCACAAAGCATAAGCAGCGTTGCAAATAAAAAATGTAAAAAAACATAATTTTAATACTCTTTTTAAAAATTTATCTCTCATTTTCTAGCCTTTTTAATTTGCAAAGAAGAAGTAAAATAATATTTATTAGTTTTCTACTAAAAAGAATGATTATTGATAAATAACATATCATTTCAAATAATCCATATTTTGAAAAATATCTACCTAAATATATGAAATTTAAAAATACAATTGGTGGAAAGAGTAATAAGTTTTCACAAAAAATACTATACACCCAATCTATAACTTTACTAGAAACTCCATATTTACTTTTGCAATTTTTACATTTTATTTCTAATTTGCCTGAGAATATATTCCAAATATTTTGTAATTTATTGATTTTTGTTTTACAAACTTCACATTCTTTATAAATAGACATTTATCGCATTCCTTATGTTACTTTCTACAATTTCTTGCCCTTTTCTTAAAGCTTCTTTTATGCTTTCTTCAAAGTTGATAGTGGTGTTATTTTCATTATTAACACTGGTATTATTTTCATTTACATTCATCTAAAGTCTTTTGAATTTTATTTATTGTATCTTCTAGAAAAGGTGATATATCTTTACGATAATTCCTAAAATTTTCTTTTAATGTTTTATCAAAAAGTTTTGAGCCATCTGGATCTAAGTTAATAAATATAGTATAATTTCTCTTTATTTGATTAAATATTAAGTTTCTATTTTCAAAAGAGCA
>NZ_MJWS01000013.1:0-2137 GCF_001762365.1 Campylobacter sp. BCW_6873 | reverse complement strand
ATCTTGATCTAATTCTCCAAAGTAAAAAGGATTATTAGGAAGTTCATTTGAGCCTGTAAGGAGGGTGGAGTTTAGGAAGATATAAGCTTGATAGTTTTGAAGTTCTTCAAAAGTAAAATCTGTCGTTGCTTCTAATTTATAAAGTTCATCATAAATACTTTGACAATCAATTATGCTTTTATTTTCACAAAACAAATAAATACTTTTTTTATCTTTATGAATAGAATATAAAAAGTCTTTACCTATCATAATTTTCCTAAATAATACCTATTTTAGCTTTTCCATTAAAATACAAAGCTTGTGATATTTTACAAACTCCACCTAAATATTGCTCATCCCAAATTTGATCTTTTATTTTATAACTTTTTGAATTATATCCGTATATTTTTGTTATATTATTAATATTTTCAAGACATTTCATATCTTTATAAACCACAATAAAAATTCTAAATTCCCCAATGGCAATTTTATGAGCTAAATTTTCTTGATTATTAATAAAGGAACAATCTTTTCTGTATTTATTAAAATCATTTTTATCAAGAATTAAAATGTATTTTTCTTTTTCTTGCGCCTTTAAAATAAAATCTATGATTTTTGTTTGACTAATGGTAGGAGTTTTATAACTTGTATAATAATTATCTCCAAGCTCTTCTAAAATACCATTTGTTTCTTGCATTATGGTGGCTATTAATGAAAGAAAATATTCAAAATGATTGATTTTTTCTGGAGAACTTCTAAAAAGTCCAAGAGGTCCATTTTTAAGAGCGAAATTTTTATTATTAATAGCATTATTTTTTAACACAAAAGTTTCTGTATAAATTTGAATATTTTTCATAAAATGATTAAGATACTCTATACACTCACTAAGGCTTTTATCTTTGACTTTGTTATAGTTAGCATCTAATTCTAAAAGATAGGAATAAAAATAGAGAGTATTAACAAGAGGTTTTATAGAGTGATCATTTTTCCCTGTATATATACCTAAAGCATTGCTTGCACCATATTGAGCTGAAGCAATGATTTCAATTTTACCATTATCAAATACACAAACAATCTTTTCTGGATTTAAAATTTGCTCCACAATATTATTTCCAAGCAAATTAGCTAAGAATCTCATTAGCATATTATCTATTCCATCTATGGTAGGAGAATTAAAAGTATAAACTTTTGAAGCACTAAATTTTATTTGATTAAAATCTGTACAAAGTGTTCTATCGATTGTATCACAAAGCTGCATTGCAACAACAGCTAAATATCCACCCAAAGAATGTCCTACAAAGGTAATTTTACTAGAATCTATATTATTTAGAATAGGTGCTATATCTAATAAAAATTGTTTTAAGGCATTAGCTTGAAAATCTCCTTTACCAAAAGTAAGTCCTATATCGGCAAATGCATCCATACTTACAATTCCTTCTGTTCCTCGAAAACTAACAATATACTCATCTTTTTGAATGTCATAAAAAAGTGTAGCAGAAAAACCACTAAAAGTATTGGGTTGGTGAAATTTGATTGTATAGCGTTTTGCAAAATTTTGTGTTTGGATTTCTCTAAATTCACCATTGAGTTTTGGATAAAAAGCTAACGAATCATCATAAATAAAATAATCTTTATAGTCTTTAGACAATGCTTTATAATATTCAAATTTTTCTATATTTTCTCCATCTTTTAAGATTCTTTCTGTTCCTATTGTGAAATCATTAGTTTTTTGTCCATCAATATAGATAAGGTTGAAATAGCTTGCCCAAGCTAACTCAGCATAGTCTCTAAGATTCTTGATTTGTTGCTTCATACTTTTTCCTTTTAATCAAATATAAGATACAATAAAATTGCCAATGGACAATATAACAATAATAGAAAAAACCTTATCAAATATTTTTTAATTCTTGTTATTAAAAATAACCATAGATTGTTCACTATTGGAGGCAAAATTATCCATCCAATCACTATGAGAAATTCCTTAAATCTATCTGGATTATGCCCAATTAAAGGTGATATTATCCAAGCAAAGATAAAAAATATAATCCAGCAAATATAAAGTATTTTTAATATTTTCATTGCATCCCCCAAATCTCACCCAATGAATGTCCTACAAATATAATTCTTTTGTGTTTGTTTTTGATTATTTTATTTACTT
>NZ_MJWS01000012.1:0-423 GCF_001762365.1 Campylobacter sp. BCW_6873 | reverse complement strand
CCCTTATTATTTTACCCCTGAAAATCTAGAATGGTATTATAAAAGACATAAGCTTGATAGACTTCTTGATCCAAGAATTCCTGCTATTTATAGATATAATTTTCCGCAAGAACTTCGAGCTAAAATACTAAAATTTGGCGAAGAAAATGGCATTAAAGATTAAAGTAATTGCATAGGCAGACTAGCCACTACCATAATCATGGAAGATGGTTTATACATGGGTTAAATTAAGAAAGGATAAAAATGAGTGGTAATAAAGATATTTACGAGATTTATACTTCTAATGGACTTATATTAGAAGTTGATAAAAATACGAATCAAATTATATTTGATAAAAGAAAAGATGGGCGTGAAGTAGGTAAATACACCCAAGAATATTCCAAAGCTTTGTTTGAAGCTGATCGTATATTAAGAACTTCTCCT
>NZ_MJWS01000011.1:0-759 GCF_001762365.1 Campylobacter sp. BCW_6873 | reverse complement strand
TGCTAACCCATTGGGTGTATAAATCTTATAAGTATCGCTCATTATTTATCCTTTCTTAATTTAACCCATATATAAACCATCTTCTATGATTATAGTAGTGGCTAGTCTGCCTATGAAATTAGGCGGTAATTTTTGGGATTGTTTGTTTTTAGTTGCACTTTCTATATCCTCCTCGTTTCCTTCTTCATTGTCTTTGTTTTTCAAGCTTTCTTCATTTCCATTTATCCCCATATACATAGCCTTAAGATTGTTTTGTCCTATGATATTGAGTTTTTCTAGTAATCTTCTGGTTTTATTTTTATCTTCTATATATCTTCCTGTTTTATCTTTACTTGTATTGTAAATTCCATTAGCAAAATCTTGTAAAATTTGTAAAGCTTCATTGTAAGCATGAATAGGACTATCTTCATCCTTTTTAAAAGCACTAATTTGCTTTTCTTTATTTCTAAACTCTTTAAACAAAGGATGATTACAAGGAAGTTGATATATAGTGCATTTTTTAAGTTCTAAAGATTTTAACTCTTTAAAATAAAAAGTATAATCATCTATAATATATTTTTGTTCTTTTATATCCTCTAAAGCAGTTGCATTTCTTTTCTCATCAATAATCAAATAAGATAAAAGTCTTTTTAAAAGAAATTCTTTATTTTCTTCAAGCTTTTGATCTATTTCATAATGAAAGGAAAAATGAGTGTCAAAAACTCCTGTGCAAAGATCTATGCCATAAAAAATTTTCTTTAAATCAAAGCTAATGAATTT
>NZ_MJWS01000010.1:0-943 GCF_001762365.1 Campylobacter sp. BCW_6873 | reverse complement strand
TATAAAAGTTAGGATCTAGGTATTGGGGTTTATAGTCTTTGTAGGGGGAGTTTCGTTTAATGTCGTGTGCTTCAAACAAAGCTTTGGAATATTCTTCGGTATAGTTGCCCTTTGCTGGTGGATGTGAATCTAAACTTTCTACAAAATATATTTTGTTTGTTTCTTTATCTACTTTTACAGCTATTCCATTAGGTGTATAAATTTTATAAGTCTCACTCATTATTTATCCTTTCTTAATTTATCCCATATATAAACCATCTTCTATGATTATAGTAGTAGCTAATCTGCCTATGAAGTTAGGCGGTAATTTTTGGGATTGTTTGTTTTCAGTTACACTTTCTATATATTCCTCGTTTTTTTCTTCTTCATCACCTTCTTTTTCTTGTAAATTGTCTTGTTTCTTATTTATCCCCATATACATAGCCTTAAGATTGTTTTGTCCTATGATATTGAGTTTTTCTAGTAATCTTCTGGTTTTATTTTTATCTTCTATATATCTTCCTGTTTTATCTTTACTTGTATTGTAAATTCCATTAGCAAAATCTTGTAAAATTTGTAAAGCTTCATTGTAAGCATGAATAGGACTATCTTCATCCTTTTTAAAAGCACTAATTTGCTTTTCTTTATTTCTAAACTCTTTAAACAAAGGATGATTACAAGGAAGTTGATATATAGTGCATTTTTTAAGTTCTAAAGATTTTAACTCTTTAAAATAAAAAGTATAATCATCTATAATATATTTTTGTTCTTTTATATCCTCTAAAGCAGTT
The DNA here is from genome assembly GCF_001762365.1 of Campylobacter sp. BCW_6873. NCBI lineage: Bacteria > Pseudomonadati > Campylobacterota > Epsilonproteobacteria > Campylobacterales > Campylobacteraceae > Campylobacter > Campylobacter sp. BCW_6873. The sequence continues at coordinate 173 of NZ_MJWS01000010.1, read as the reverse complement.
GCATTTCTTTTCTCATCAATAATCAAATAAGATAAAAGTCTTTTTAAAAGAAATTCTTTATTTTCTTCAAGCTTTTGATCTATTTCATAATGAAAGGAAAAATGAGTGTCAAAAACTCCTGTGCAAAGATCTATGCCATAAAAAATTTTCTTTAAATCAAAGCTAATGAATTT
>NZ_MJWS01000009.1:0-7398 GCF_001762365.1 Campylobacter sp. BCW_6873 | reverse complement strand
AATGTGAAGGGAAATAAAAAGGAGGTGGTTGAGGGAAAACTTGAGCTTCATGTTAATAAAGGAATAAATTACTTTACGGAAGAACATTTTAGTATGCAAACTAACAATTACATTGATATATATACAGAACAAAATTTAAGCACGCAAACTAAAAAACAACATACAGAACTTGCAGAATCTAAATATAGTGACTTTCAAACAGATTGTGAAGTAAAGGCAGGCAATCAAATCCTCCACCAAGTAGGCGATACTCAAATTGTTACTAAGGGAGATTGTGTTATTATTAAAGCAGGTGGAGTTGAAGTAACTATAGACTCTAATGGACTTGTGGTTAGAGGTGGAGAGATTAAGGCAGAGTAATGGAAGCACTTAATCAAAAAAATAGTTTAAATATTAGGCTTTTAAGTTCTAATAATATTCTTCTGCATAATCAAGAATTTAAGCTTTATGAAATAGCACAGGGCAATAAAAATGAAATCAAGACTATTTTTACAACCAATAGAATGGGGGAAGCTCATTTAAATGCTAGTGAAATTTTTAGTAAAGAAGCACAAAGCTTTGAATTAATTTTAAACCAATCTAGTGTTTATAAAAACAAACCCATCTATAATCATAGATTTTTATTAAGAAGTTATGAGTATGGGCATTGGTGTGAAATAAAATTTGAAAGAAAGGCAGATAAAGGCTCTATAAACTCTATTAGGCTAAAATCCAAAGAATTTACCTTAGAAAATAATGAAAAAATAGTGCGTAATTTCTATACTTTTGGTGATATAGTAGAATTTGAAGCTATTTATGAGGATACAAAAATCAAAGAAGAGCAAATTAAATGGGGTTATGTTTTTATTCAGGATAAAAACACCTTAGATAAGTTAAACAAAAACCAATTAACCAATGACAAAAAGGAAAGTTCTTTATTTGATGAAGAAATTTTAAAAGATTGTTTTTATATTGAAAAAGAAGAAGATAAAGCCCTATTATCTTCTTCTATCATTTATAGACATTTAGAAAACAACAAAGCTTATTGTGGAAAACATCTTAGTTTGCAACTACCAAACCCTAAAGACACACAAGAGCAAAAAACACTATTAGTCTTTGCTTATAAGGAAATACCCAATTATAATGCCTCTTATCTTATAAGAATTAATGATTATCCACAAATTACCATTGATTGCACTCTAGCAGAAACACTAAGGGCACATACAAACAAAGATGAAATCTCAAGGCTTGGTTGGGGGGTAAGCTATATCTGTCAAAGATTATGGCATGATAATCCAAGTGATGTTAAAGAATTAAAAGATTTAACCTTTAGAAGCTCTACTTCACAAGATTTTATAGATACTATCCCTAATGAAACAATGAAAACAATAGTAAAGGAGATATTGCCTAGAGTAGAGATGCAACAATTAAAGACTGACAACACAAAATCAAGAGATAAAGCAAGATTTTATGCGGAATTAGATTGGGATAGTTTTTATATGAAGTTTCCTATAATGCAAAAGCTAAAGGGCGAGTATATGAATCTCAAAAAGCTTTTTGGAGAAGAATCTGATTTTCAAAAACAATTCGAAGATTTTCTTAATGATACTTTACTAGATATAAAAAACATTAAAAATACACAAGAATATACAATGGCACTCAATATCCAAGCAATGAAAGAGAATAAGACGAAGAATGCAGAAGTCTTTAAGCTATATAAAAAAGAGGAAACACTCCCAGAAACTCATAAAGCTATAAAAGACTTACAAAAACCATCAGATATTATCGATAATAGTTTATATTTTCAAAGGTTTGATATAAAAAATGATGTGTTTTTACCGCATTTAGGCTTAAGTAAATTTGATGCATTTTCATTGCAAAACTCCATACAACATGAAAAAGAAGTTTTAGATAAATTCCACTCTAACCCAAAATACAAGCAGAATTTTGCTCTATACTCTATCGCAGGGGCTTTTAATATCTTATATATACCAAGCCTTATACAAATCACGAGAGTTACAAGATTCTATAATTACCATTCTTTATATGCTGCGTGCAAAAAGGTGCGTGCTTTTATCATTGATACTGTGAATTTTAATAATAATGGTAGCGATCAGCCTATTGGGGTATGGGATTATGAGAAGGTAGGATTTGATTTATATAATTCGATAATGCAATACCGAAATACAAAATTTCATTTTAAATATACCTCACCAAAATCATTCTTATTTCCCTTATATAATTCAGACTTTCTAAAAACAAAACAGTATTTTAATCTAGGCTTAGATTTCTTTTTATATAGCTCTACATTTTTGGATATGGATTTTAGTCATACGCAAATGCAAGATACTGCTTTTATAGTGGGGAAGTAAGATGTTTTTTGCTGGTGGTGATTATGAGCCTTTTATATATGGGCTTAGTCTTATTGCATACTATTTTCTACCCCTTTATTGTCTGACGCTTTTATTGTATAAATATAAGCCTCAATATGTGAATCTTACTCTACATATTGGAGCTTCAGTGTTGTTATACTTAGCTATGTGGGTAATATTTGTCGATACAACTATTATCAGCCTTTTTGAAATTTTTCAAATGTTTTTAATCCCCATTATCTTGCAAATTATACATCTTACCTTTATACTCTATGCTATTATCTATACTTATTTTGATATGCAAAAGATTTCATTTACAAAGAGACTAGGCAGATATATCGTTTCATTTTTTATTGGGATTGGACTACTTATCCTTTCTTTTGTAATGATGTATGCTATTGGATATTATATCAGCTCATGGTGTGATAGATATTATCTTAAAATCGATGAGAGAAATGAGGCGATTCGCACTATAACTTTTTATGTTCTTGTTGTGGTTTTTCCCAGTATAATTGCACTACTCCTTAGCTATATCCTCTATAAAAATCATAAGTCATTTTTTACTAAGATTCTATATAGAATCTTATCTATGATAGGCAAGGACAAACCATAATGCAAAAACTTATATATCAAAACCACGACTACCAACAAACACAGAAACATTTCAATCTTGGTTGTGATTTTATAATTACAAGCCCAATATTTAAAAATATTAAGATTCCAAATAATTTGGATACAAAGAATCTATTGAGGATTATAGTAAAAAGTGAGACGAGATAATGACTGATGGATTTGGGTTTTTAGCATATGTCTTTACATTGCCTGTATTGATTCTTGGTGGTATATCTTGTGTATGTATAGTATTTTTGATAAGATTTCAAAGCTTTTGTGGGTTTGTATGTTCAAAAAGTTTTTGGATTGCTTGGCTTTTTTCATATTATTTATTATTTTTGATTATCTGCATTACTTGTGAATGGGAGTTATTAACAATGTATATCTGTGGTATTTCTTTACCTTTGGTATATTTTTAAGAAAATTTTTTATGCAATCACATTTAACTAGCTCCAAACGAATTTTCATTGAGGAGTAGTTATTATGTTTGAAACGACAAAAAATACAGAGTAAATTAAAAGGAGTTCTTATGCAAAAGTTTTTAATAGTTTTAGGATTGTGTTTAATGTTAAGCATTAGTGCTAATGCTCAATCTCCAGAAGAAGCTAAACCTAGCTTTGATTGTAGCAAAGCAACTACAAAAGTTGAAAAGATGATTTGTAATGATAAAAGTGGGGAGTTACAAAAACTTGATAGATTATATTCTAAACTCTATTTTTCAATACTAAAGAGTATCCCAAAAAACACAAAAGAGGGGCAAGAGACAAGAGAAAAACTGAAATATTTTAATCACTCTGTTATGAGTAATAGAAATATATTTCAATGCTATTTTGTTGCACCATTTGAGACAAAAAAACAAGAAGACCGTCAGTCTAATTATTGCATAAAACAAATTTATTTAGAAGCGATTGCTACTTTAGCTTTTAGAATGATAGATAGCGAAGCTAATAGAAAAAAATGGAATTTTAACCAAAGAGTAGAAAAATTTAATGGTGCTGCTTGCCCGTTAGAAAAATATGATGAAATAAATTTTTTATCTAACTACAATTTATTTAATAATTTTTTTGAAAACACTACTAAAGGCATTGTTATAGATTTTATGGCTTATAATATTGCACAATGGAACTATTTTATTCTACAATCTCGGATTAATGAAGCAAATTCAGGCGAATTTGATGAGGCAGTAAAAGTATATAAAATACTTTATGAGAAGCTCTATCAAGCTTTTACAGAAGATAAAAAACTTAATAAATTATTAGGAAACTAAATGCCAATTAAGATAACAAATTTAAATTAAAAGGAGTTCTTATGCAAAAGTTTTTAATAGTTTTAGGATTTTTTTTAATGTTAAGCATTAGTGCTAATGCACAATCTCCAGAAGAAGCCAAACCTAGTTTTGATTGTGGCAAAGCAAGTACAAAAGTAGAAAAGATGATTTGTAATGATAAAAGTGGGGAGTTACAAAAACTTGATAGATATATGGCAAAGACATATAAAGAACTAAGACAGAATCTAAACAAAAATGAGCAAAATAAGCTTTTAATATCGCAACGATTATGGCTTCAAACCCTAAATCAATGCAAATCTAAAGAATGTGTAAAAGAGCTTTTGCAAAATAGAGTTGGAGAATTGCAAAATTACACAGCACACACGGGCAATGTGTGGCTTGGGACTTATACATTACAAGAAAATCTTTATATGGGGAGCTTTACAATAAAAAAGTGTGATAAGTTTAATATTTGTGAAGCTAGATATGAGGCTATCCTCCATAAAAGTGAATTTAATGATATGCATATCTGCGAAGAAGTTTTAATGAAGCTTAAAATCAAAAATAATAATAAAGCCATTGCGTATTATGATGACGAAGAAAAATGTAGCTTGAACTTGGAGCTTAATAAAAATGGGATTTTAATCACAGAGCAAAAGCCCAAAGATTGCTATATGGGTTGTGGAGAGGGAACAGAAATTAGTGTAAATCGCTTATATCATAAGGAATAATCAATGCTTTATGATACCGAAGTGCTAAATGAAAATGATTATAAAAAAGAATGTGCAAGACTTCTTATTGCCTTTGAAAATCTAAATTATAAACAAGAAAATGCTATACATATTGCGAGAAATATAACCATTGGTTATGGACTTGATTTGCTAAAATGCGATGGACAACCAAAAGATTTTTTACTAGATTATTTACCAAATGATTCTAAAAAACTTAAAATAGGAGATGAAGAATTAACTTTTTATGAAATTATAGAGAAATATAGAGCCAATAAGGCAGGTTTTACAGACCCAAAGATAGTAAAAGGTTATTTACAAAATAGAGTGTTTAGTTTTTCACTTACACAAGAACAAGCTCAAAAAGTTTTAGAAAATATGATTCCAATATATGAAAAGAGACTTTCCAATATAACAACAAATTATTTGCCTTATAGTAAAGAAAGAGCTTCATTGCTATCTATGCGTTATCTAGGAAAAGGCATTGAAAACAATGGATTAATTAAAGCTATTAAGAATAATTCAAGATTTTTGTCTTGGTTTATTATAAGATACAAAACAAATGTTAATACCTATGTAGGATATATTGCTAGAAGTGCAGATGAAGCAGATATCTATCTATCTAATCCGAATATCAATAAAATTAGTCTTATATTTGATATATTTTCTTATTTGAATATTAAAAAAGAGCAAATAAAATACAGAACATACCAAGATAATGAAAGTATTGAAAATTTTACCACTCATGTTAAAGAAGATACATTATTAAATTTGGCAAAATGGTATGAGAATGATTTAGATTTTATAAGATTTAACTCACAGAATAAAGTTAGCAAAATAAGCAAAAGTAACATTTCTCAAATTGTTTCAAATTTTAACAAAAAGCCCATAAATGATATTGTTGCAACCCTTAAGCCTCATTTAGATTACCTAAACACCCTCACTCAAAAAAATTTTAGCTTAGATAATATTTATTGTATTGCTAATTATTGTGAGAATTTAGGTGCTAATAAATTGGATAATGTTGCCTTGCTTAATAAAACTTTAAGACAAAAGTTTGAAAAACTAGAAGCAAATACACCCCATAATATTCTTATACTCTATCCAAATCCCACTCCATCTATTATACAAATAGAACAACCTAAAAATACTTTTATTACTTTACTTATAGGAGCAAAAGCAAAAATAGATTGCACTAAATTGATAGAAGATCAATGTGAGCTAATGTATTTAAAATATGATCCAACACAAGAAGAACAACAAGCAATTAATCCACAAGCTTTTTCTTGTAGCACCCAAGAAGAACTTATTTTAAAAAAAGAAAATGAAATATACTTTAAAGCAGTAAAAAACAATATATCATATTTTATTAATAAAAACGATGGAATTTTAAAAGTTGCTCTTACTGGCAATGAAGAAAATGCTATAGAATTATACAGTTTTGCTAAAGAAAATCAATTTAAAATTTTACAAGATAAAGCCTCAAAGATGCTAAAAATCTATTTAAAACTAGAAAGGTATAGTAGCGAAGAGATTTTATCACATAGAGGGGGAAATTTTGAATTAACACTTAATAATCTTAAGATTTTAGATGAAAATGGAAATAATCATGAAACCATCACTAAAGTATTTCTTCATAATTGTGAGAATAGAAGGATTTATGAAAGTTTAAAGTTAGAGTATCAAGAAGGCATTTATAAGAGCAGTTTCAAGATTGATTTAATTTTAGATGAAAACTCTTCTTTTTTTAAAAGGGCTACAAAATGTATTATAGCTACAAAAGCCTTAGAAGGCTTTAGTACAAGTCAAATGCACAAAATTGGAAATGTGGCAATAGTCTCTTTAAGTTCTGCAGATAAGAAAGGAGGTTGTTATACTTTTACAAATAAGGTAAGCATGCAAGATTTTGGAGAAAATCTTTATTTAGATACTGAGGCAAATGGGTATGAAAAACAAATCAAAAATTCAAGAAAGGATTTATATATCACAGGTATGCAAGCTTATAAAGACAAAGAACAGCAAAATACTACTGATAAAATCCCTTACAATGAAACTATTTTTGTTAGAGCTTACTTAAATAATGAGGAGAAATTTTTCTTCGATGAGACAATTAAATGGGCATATTGTGTAAAAAAAGAAGAGGAATTAGAATGCAATCAATCTAAAATTAAGATTTTAGAAAATCTTCAAGGAAATGATATAGCCTTTAATACTTCTATGCTTTCACAAGATGATAGGAATAAACTTTATAATATGAATGAAAAATATCAATTAATTTTATTTGCCTATTTTAACACACCTGCTTTTAAAACAACACAAGGAATAACGCATTTAGTGTTAAAATGACTAAAGATTTAAATTATGCAAAAAAAGCCATTGAACTTACCCTCTCAAATATAAAAGATAAAGAACAAATTTATTTAAAAGCCCAAAAGGATTA
>NZ_MJWS01000008.1:0-1780 GCF_001762365.1 Campylobacter sp. BCW_6873 | reverse complement strand
TCTTTGTTTTCTCCTACAAACTCATGAGAGTTTTTAGCCACTCTTACTTTATTATCTACTCCTACATTTAAGGTATTGCTTAATCCTACTATGGTATCTTTAGATAAGCCTACATTAGTTAAGTATTCTCCTCCTACATTGACATTTTTAGCTAAGTCTATGGTTTGAGTATGAACCTTTTTAATCCTTTCATTATAAATTCCATCCACTATAGAATCTTTATCATTTAAAATTCTTTGAGTGAAATTATGCTGGACTAATTCATCATAATCCTTTTGGGCTTTTAAATAAATTTGTTCTTTATCTTTTATATTTGAGAGGGTAAGTTCAATGGCTTTTTTTGCATAATTTAAATCTTTAGTCATTTTAACACTAAATGCGTTATTCCTTGTGTTGTTTTAAAAGCAGGTGTGTTAAAATAGGCAAATAAAATTAATTGATATTTTTCATTCATATTATAAAGTTTATTCCTATCATCTTGTGAAAGCATAGAAGTATTAAAGGCTATATCATTTCCTTGAAGATTTTCTAAAATCTTAATTTTAGATTGATTGCATTCTAATTCCTCTTCTTTTTTTACACAATATGCCCATTTAATTGTCTCATCGAAGAAAAATTTCTCCTCATTATTTAAGTAAGCTCTAACAAAAATAGTTTCATTGTAAGGGATTTTATCAGTAGTATTTTGCTGTTCTTTGTCTTTATAAGCTTGCATACCTGTGATATATAAATCCTTTCTTGAATTTTTGATTTGTTTTTCATACCCATTTGCCTCAGTATCTAAATAAAGATTTTCTCCAAAATCTTGCATGCTTACCTTATTTGTAAAAGTATAACAACCTCCTTTCTTATCTGCAGAACTTAAAGAGACTATTGCCACATTTCCAATTTTGTGCATTTGACTTGTACTAAAGCCTTCTAAGGCTTTTGTAGCTATAATACATTTTGTAGCCCTTTTAAAAAAAGAAGAGTTTTCATCTAAAATTAAATCAATCTTGAAACTGCTCTTATAAATGCCTTCTTGATACTCTAACTTTAAACTTTCATAAATCCTTCTATTCTCACAATTATGAAGAAATACTTTAGTGATGGTTTCATGATTATTTCCATTTTCATCTAAAATCTTAAGATTATTAAGTGTTAATTCAAAATTTCCCCCTCTATGTGATAAAATCTCTTCGCTACTATACCTTTCTAGTTTTAAATAGATTTTTAGCATCTTTGAGGCTTTATCTTGTAAAATTTTAAATTGATTTTCTTTAGCAAAACTGTATAATTCTATAGCATTTTCTTCATTGCCAGTAAGAGCAACTTTTAAAATTCCATCGTTTTTATTAATAAAATATGATATATTGTTTTTTACTGCTTTAAAGTATATTTCATTTTCTTTTTTTAAAATAAGTTCTTCTTGGGTGCTACAAGAAAAAGCTTGTGGATTAATTGCTTGTTGTTCTTCTTGTGTTGGATCATATTTTAAATACATTAGCTCACATTGATCTTCTATCAATTTAGTGCAATCTATTTTTGCTTTTGCTCCTATAAGTAAAGTAATAAAAGTATTTTTAGGTTGTTCTATTTGTATAATAGATGGAGTGGGATTTGGATAGAGTATAAGAATATTATGGGGTGTATTTGCTTCTAGTTTTTCAAACTTTTGTCTTAAAGTTTTATTAAGCAAGGCAACATTATCCAATTTATTAGCACCTAAATTCTCACAATAATTAGCAATACAATAAATATTATCTAAGCTAAAATTTTTTTGAGTGAGGGTGTTTAGGTA
>NZ_MJWS01000007.1:0-330 GCF_001762365.1 Campylobacter sp. BCW_6873 | reverse complement strand
ATATCTAAAATATAATCCAGCACCCTCATCACCTCCCAAAAATATACCATAATCATTATAAATATAAGATAAGTGTGTTGAATAATGAATACCATCATAATAATCTTCAAATGTAACTTCTGTTAAAGTAAATTTATTTTTTTGCAACACATTAATGCTTTCTGATTTTTTAAAATCAAAATATATTTTTTTATTTATTTTTTGATTAAAAAAGAATTCTCCTTTTTCATCATGCATTGTATTTCCTTTTTCTCTATTGCTGAATATTTCCCAATAAGCTTTATTGTAAATTATTACTTTATTATCTATATCTTTACACAAGCTCTTAAA
>NZ_MJWS01000006.1:0-235 GCF_001762365.1 Campylobacter sp. BCW_6873 | reverse complement strand
ACTGATGAATATGGAAGGGTTAAGGTAAGGATTAATCTTTATGCCAATCAAGAAGAATTAGATAATGATACTTTTATTGCAAATGATATAGATACAAATTCTTCTAATTTATCAAGCAATGCTTATAAATCTTATCATCACACTCCTTTTTTAAGAGTAGCTTCTAGTATAGCAAGTAATCATTCAGGTTTTTTTCATACTCCAAGAATAGGAGATGAAGTGATTATTTCTTTTT
>NZ_MJWS01000005.1:0-1316 GCF_001762365.1 Campylobacter sp. BCW_6873 | reverse complement strand
TCCATCTAAGCACATTACCCTTATCATCAATCTCTACTTCTAAATCTTTGTATTTGTTGTAAACTCTAGGTTCTAAAATCTCACGGAGATATTTTGTGCCTTTTTGAGTTCTTGTTACCCATATATTATACCCACTCCAATATCTTGGCATATCCCAAGAAGCAGCACTATGCATTGTACTATGGATCGTTTCTCCTTTTTTAAGTTTGGGTAGAGTATTTGCTGTATATTCTTTGCCTTTATAGATTAAAATATCGTCATAATACCCTTTTAAAAATGCATTAGTATAAAAGAAATTATCTCTAAAATATATCCAAGCTTGATATTTATCTTCTTTATAATAAGATAAATTAGTAGGATAGTCTGTTCTTGTATATTTATCTTCCGATCTTGGAGTAATCCCAAAGTCTATATATCCTGCTAAGAATAGTTGCCCTATAATACTTACATACTCACTATTGTAATTTGGTTTTATGGAATTTTTTAAGTTTTCATCTTCTGTGTAAAACAAAGGACAATCCAAGTCATTAAATTCGCATGCATCCTCAAAAATTGATCCTAAAAAATGATCTTCAAAATATTCTAAAATATCTGTTTTCTTAAGGTTTGGAATTTGTAGAAAAAGCTTTATATCTGATTTTTCATCAAAACAAATACCATCATAACCTAAATTGTAAAATATCTCATCAAAATCAGGGAAAAACGAACCGTATTTATGAATTACTTTACCAATCACCATCTTCTTTTGCCTTATTATGGATTACATTATTTGGTTTTTTATTTCCTATATCTATTGCTGAACCACCAGAATCAGATGTTTTTCTTAATCTTATAATAGTTCCATCATCTAGTTTTCTCATTTTTATACCATTTCCCGCATCTGGCAATATTGTCGTATCTTTTGTAATATCCTCCCAAATCTCTTTTATTTGTTTATTATCCTTGACTATATAGACATTATTATTTTCGATAAATTGTTTATAGCCCATTTTATTTAATTCTTTAGAAGTCTTAAGATTGTATTTATTTTTTAATACCTCTATCACTTCTTTTTTGGTGGCATATTTGGATTTTTTCTTAATAATATTTTTTGCATTTTTAGGATTTTTCACTGCACCAAGCATTGCTAAGGCATCACCGATAATGCTGACATTTTCAAGTGAATTTGAAATATCTTCCACTATACCTTCTAATGGGGTAAATAAAGGCTTTATAGCTCCACTTGATTTATTTCTCCATTCCTCCAAATCATCAAATACTATCTCAATAAACTCCCCACTGCCATCTTGTGTTTGTATTCTTATAACATTATCAGG
>NZ_MJWS01000004.1:0-356 GCF_001762365.1 Campylobacter sp. BCW_6873 | reverse complement strand
GGATTAAGATCTGTGGTTATAGATATACCCTATGATGCTTATGCTAATGTAGATGAAAAAGGAAATTTAATCAATGAAGAATACGCCTATATTTACGATGAAGTAAGTTCTCATCGTGGAACATTAAAATCTTATTCTTTCTTTAATGAATGGGAATTGTCTGCTTTACTTTTGGGAAATATTAAAGCTAGTCCCACAGCTGCCGTAGGATTTAAAGCAAGACAACAACAAGCATTGTTTTTACAAGCTCAACTTGGAGATAAAAATGCTTTTAAAAGTTTAGGTTTAGCAGTATTGTGTTCTAATTCTTTTCTTACAGGGCAACATTGGAATAAGCTTAGAGCAAAAATGATTTA
>NZ_MJWS01000003.1:0-473 GCF_001762365.1 Campylobacter sp. BCW_6873 | reverse complement strand
AAAGGAAGCATAGCTCCTTGGACTAAAGCAGAAAAAGCTTATTATAAATCTTTAAAAACTAAAAAAGAAAGATATAAATATTTAGTTATAAGAAGTGGTATAAGAAGTGTTGTTATAGATATACCTTATGAAGCTATAGGAGCTGTAGATGAAAAAGGAAATGTAGATCCTAAATATGAAAAATTATATAGAATAGTAGATGATAATAAACATAATCTAAGATCAAGTTTATTTCATAATGAATGGGGTATGGCAGCAGGAATATTAGGTGATTATAAATACCTAGCTAATGATATGTCTCAAAATGGTTTTAATGCAAGATTTATACAAGCTACTATACTTTATATACAATTAAGTGGAGGAAGTAGTATATTAGATAAACCTAATTTATTAGGTGCTATTTATGGTTATGCAGATATTGCTGTAGGAAGTGGTTTAGTAGGAGTGCATAAAAATCCTTTAAGAGAACAAGA
>NZ_MJWS01000002.1:0-204 GCF_001762365.1 Campylobacter sp. BCW_6873 | reverse complement strand
CTCAAACTTATCTTATTATAAAGAAGATAAATATCAAGCTTGGATATATTTTAGAGATAATTTTTTTTATAAAGAAAGATTTGAAAGAAATTTGAATGATGATATTATTGTAGATGGATGTAGCACAATGTTTTCTCCCACTTCTTGGGATACACCACAATATTGGTCACAATACAATATCTGGATAGCAACAACCCCAAAAGG
>NZ_MJWS01000001.1:0-217 GCF_001762365.1 Campylobacter sp. BCW_6873 | reverse complement strand
GCCTTGAGGAGGAGTTAGGGCTGCTAGTTTGGCATGTAGTATTAAAGTATCATTAAAAAGTTGAGCTCTTTCTTCACTCCAATCATTAGGTGTATCGGTTCCATAACCTTGCAGCATACCATTTTTATACCCTCCCCTATAACGATCAAATTCCCTTCTGCTTTCATAAGTAGAATCTATATCCCTTGGATCTTTTATTTTGCCCTCAACTATATCA